>CADCPD010000027.1 GCA_902803265.1 uncultured bacterium
AGGCGCATTTGCAACAGGTATGGGTTCTACAGATATTGCCGTTGCAATGGCACTTGGTAAAACTTGGTTAAAAGTTCCCGCAACTTATAAAGTTGAAGTTGAAGGAGAATTTCAAAAAGGTGTTTATGCAAAAGATTTAATTCTTCATCTTATAGGAACAATAGGAGCCGACGGTGCAACTTATAAAGCTTTGGAATTTCACGGTTCTACAATAAAAAATATGTCTATGGCAGACAGATTTACCATAGCAAATATGGCAGTAGAAGCAGGCGCTAAAGCAGGGTTATTTGAAACTGATGAAAAAACAAGAGAATATTTAAAAGAAAAAGGCAGAGAAGATAAATTTTCAGAAGTAAAAGCTGACGAAGATGCCGTTTACGAAAGAATCATCAAAATCAATGCGGCTGAATTAAAACCTACAATATCTTGTCCGCACACAGTTGATAACACAAAAACCGTTGATGAATTAAAAGATGTAAAAGTAAATCAAGTCTTTATCGGAACTTGTACAAACGGAAGAATAGAAGATTTAAGAATTGCTGCAGAAATTTTAAAAGGCAAAAAAGTAAATCCTGATGTAAGATTACTTGTTGCACCTGCTTCAAGAACGGTATTTTTGCAAGCTTTAAAGGAAGGTTTAATTGAAACCTTTGTAGAAAGCGGTGCTTCAGTGGTAACAAGCGGATGCGGACCTTGCGTCGGTGTTCATGCCGGAATTTTAGGAGACGGAGAAGTTTGTTTGGCAACTCAAAACAGAAATTTTCAGGGCAGAATGGGTAATACAAAAGGATTCATATATCTTTCAAGTCCTGCCGTTGCGGCATATAGCGCAATTAAAGGTTATATAGCAGATGTAAGAGAGGTGTTATAATGGGAAAAGTTTTTAAATTTGGTGATAATATTTCAACAGACCATATTGCACCGGGAAGATTATTCCATTTACGTTCAGACTTAAAAGAATTTTCAAAACATGTTCTTGAAGATGCTGATCCAGAATTTGCCTCAAAGATGAAAGAAGGCGATTTTGTTGTTGCAGGAAATAATTTCGGTTTAGGTTCATCAAGAGAACATGCTCCGCAAATAATTAAAATTGCAGGAGTAGGAGCAGTTTTGGCAAAGAGTTTTGCAAGAATTTTTTACAGAAACTCAATTAATATCGGTCTTTTACTTATTGAATGCGATACAGATAAAATCAATGCAGGAGATGAGCTTGATATTGATATAAAAAACGGTATAGTAAAAAATTTAACACAAAACAACGAAATAAAAATTCAACCTCTGCCTGATGTTATGATAAAACTTTTAAACGAAGGCGGATTAATTGAGCATATCAAAAAACACGGAGATTTAGAACTATGAAGACCGTAACTTTAATAAACGGAGACGGAATAGGACCTGAAATAACAGATGCTGTCGTAAAAATAATAAAAGCATCGGGTTTAGAAATAAACTGGGATTTACAAACCGCTGGAGCTGATGTTATTGAAAAAGAGGGAACTCCACTGCCTGACAGAGTAATTGAATCTATCAAAAAAAATAAAGTTGCTCTAAAAGCTCCTGTTACAACTCCGATAGGAAAAGGTTTCAGAAGTGTTAATGTTCAGTTGAGAAAAGCTCTTGATTTGTATTCAAATTTAAGACCCTGCAAAAACATTGGCGGTATAAATACAAGATTTTCTGATGTTGATTTGGTTATTGTAAGAGAAAATACGGAAGATTTGTACGCAGGAATTGAAAGACAGGTTGATGAAAATCACGCTGAAAGTATAAAAATAATTTCAAGAGAAGCGTCACTACGAATTGCTGAATTTGCCTTTGATTATGCTGTAAAATACAACAGAAAAAAAGTAACGGCAGTAACAAAAGCAAATATTTGCAAATTAACAGACGGATTATTTTTAGAATGCTGCAGAGAAATAAAAGAAAAATATCCAAACATAGAATATAATGAAATTCTTGTTGATAATGCCTGTATGCAATTAGTTCAAAATCCGGAAAAATTTGATGTTATGGTATTACCAAATTTATATGGTGATATAGTATCAGACTTGTGCGCAGGATTAATTGGCGGACTCGGAGTGGCTCAAGGTGCAAATATCGGAAAAGATTATGCAGTATTTGAACCTGTCCATGGTTCAGCACCTGATATCAAAGGTCAAAACAAAGCTAACCCGACTGCGCTATTACTTTCTGCTATTGAAATGCTTAAATATATAGATGAAGTAAATTATGCGGAAAAAATAGATAAAGCATTGAGAAAAACATTAAAAGAAGGTAAAATATTAACACCTGATTTAGGTGGAACTGCTTCAACTACAGAATTTAGTGATGAAATAATCAAAAACTTATAAAATATGACAAAAAAAACAATAATACTGACAATTTTAGTATTTATAATTGCATTATCTGCAAGGTTATACTTAATTACAATAAAACAAGGTCTTCATTGTGATGAAACATTTACTATAATAATTTCAAAAAATAATGATCTTAGTATAACTAAAATCCTTGAAAACAATAAAATTCACACCGCTATTGAATTAAAAGAGCAAAAATTTAAATCAAAAAATGATTTAAAAAGTGTTTTAAAATCAATAAAACAGCTAAGAACAGATAATCCTGATAAATTACATACTAATTTATATCCGTCACTTGTAAGATTATCTCAATTAAATTCGCCAGAATTAGATATTCAAAATACCACAAATCGTGCATTATTTCTTAATCTAATCATTTTTATTTTATCTTTTTTTGTAATGATAAAATTATTAAACAGAATTAATATAAATGAAAACTTTATACCACTTGCTCTTTTAATTGCATATTTAAATACAGGCAGTTTATCTTCTTTCCTTTTTCTAAAACCTTATATACTCCAAGAGTTAGCCTATATCTTTATAACTTACGTATTTGTAGGAGAGATAAATAAGTTTCAGAATTCAGATAAGGAAAAATCAAAAATAACATCAGCTATAATGCCTATAGTTGCGGTAAGCTTTGCGCTTTTGTCCGGATATTTTTCAATAATATATATTTTTTTACTTACGATTACATATGCAATATACTCGATTTACTACAAGCAATATAAAAATATTTTTAATATGATTTATATTTTAGTAATTTCCTTAATTACGACTTTAGTAATATATCCTGATTTTTTTGACTTTTTTATTACAAAAAATCCAACAACTCAATCTTATATATTAGATATTTCAGATACAATAAAAAATTTATTACATATTTTTATTTCATATTTATTTTATTTACCTGTAGTAATTCTTCTTTTATACTGTTTTATTAAAAATATATTAAAAAAGACATTACCTAAATTTTCAATAGTATGGTTAATTCTCATATTGAATTTGATTACTGCTGTATTAGCAACATTTTTCGGGCTTTATAAAGTTTTAAGATATTCTGCTCCAACTTTTGCAATTCTAAGTATCATAATTCCATATATGATATCTTATGTTAAAAATCAAAAAGAAAGAGTTATCTTAATCATAATAACTATCGCAATATATATAATAGGATTTATCTTTTCAACAAAATTTGAAAGTCCGGATAGTGCTACTTTAATAAACTCTAAAAATAGAATTAAACCAAATATAGAGAATACATTTATAAATACAAATTGTGCACCTATAAAAAACTCAAAGATTCCAATTGTTATTTTTACAAAAGCTTCTTGGCAAATGAATAACGTTCTTCCTTATATGAAGGATAATCAAAAAGTTATAATAAATCTATACAACGAACCAATAAAACCTTTGGACCATTTTATTATTTTGATAGGCGATGAAGATATAATAAGTCCGGAAGGATATTTATTATTAAATCAATTTCATTGTCAAAGATTTGAAGGATATGAATTAAAGAAAGATAATTAGTTTATGGAAAAAAAAACAATAATTTTAACACTTTTAGTTTTTATTCTTGCATTAATTGTGAGATGTTACTGGTTTAGCCAAAAACAAGGATTTCATACTGATGAAATTTTTACGGTTGTCGTTTCTAAAAATAATGAATATGGCTTTACGCAGTATTTTGATATTGAAAAAGATTATACAGGTAAAGAATTAAAAGATTTGGTTTTTGGGTTTAATGATAATTCATCAAAGGAAATCTTTAAAGATTTAAAATCATTACGTTTCCACAATAACGGAGATACACCGAATACACCTTTATATTATTCATTATTTAGAACTTTTCAAATCGGAAATAACTCAAACGATGTGAAAACGATTTTTCAAAGAGGTTTTTATCTTAACCTGATTTTATTCACTTTATCGTTTTTCTTTATGTTCAAATTATTGAATCTCTTAAATTTTGAAAAACAATATATACCTTTTATTTTAGCACTTTGCTACTTGAATACAGGAACAATCTCAATAAGTATTTTTGCAAGATATTATGCTTTGCAGGAAGCTGCTTTTGTCATTATGGCATATGTATTTGTCTCAATTTACAAAGCAGAAAAAATAAATACTTTTAAAAACTGTTTAAGAATAGTTATATCAGGCGCATTGACTCTTTTGAGCGGTTATTATGGAATATTTTATTCTGCAATTTTAGGGCTTATTTTGTTGGTAAAAAAACGTCCGATATGGTTTTTAATTATTTCTTTTTTGACATCAATAGGTTTGACTTTTTTAATTTATCCGAATTATTTAGATTTTATTTATGCTCCGAGGGCAGGAATTTTAGATAATTCTCTAATTTCAAACATAATCGATTATTTTAATTTATTTGCTTTTGCAAGTTTTCAGATTTTATTAAATTATTTATTTTACATTGTTATTACTATTGTAGTAGTAACTATGTTAATTGCTCACAGAAAATTTTTAAAAGACAATACTTTGTGGGTTTTAGTTAGTGTAAATGTAATTTGTTACATCCTGTTTTTGCTTTTAGCTCCACAAAAAGTAATGCGTTATACGGAACCTCTCTTTCCTGTTTTAGTATTGATAGTTCCGGCAATAGTACTTGAAACAAAAAAATTTAAATTAGCTTGTATATCAATAATAAGTCTAATTTTGGTTATAAGTTTTGTTATTCCTACAAAATTTGAAAGTTATGATTCTATGTTAAATCCTCCGAGATTGGCAATATCAAGAGGAAATATTGAAAATCTTTTTATAAATACAAGCTGTGGTTCAATAAAAGATTCTAATATTCCGTTATTAATAACAGAAACGAATGGTTGGAATATACTGAATGTTATTCCTTATCTTAGGGATGAACAACTTGTGAAAATAGATTATTCAGAAGAACCTGAAACTTTAAAAGGAAAATCAATTCTTTTATTTACTGAAAAATCATTAATACTGCCAAGCGATATAAAAATTGAACAAGAGTTTTCGTGTCAAAGATTTAAAGGATATATTATAAACAATTGAAAATAAGAAGGCGGGCTGATTTTAATCAGCCCGCCTTCTAGAATATAGAATATTTTTTTATTATAAACTTGCTACTTGTTTATAATAATCATGACATTGTTCAAATTTGTATGCAAAGTTAAATAGTCTTTGTTCTGTCATTTGAGGTGTCATAATTTGAAGACCTATTGGCATATTAGATGAATCAAATCCCGCTGGAACACTTATACCAGGGATACCTGCAAGGTTTGCACTGATTGTTGCAATATCTGTCAAATACATTGATAAAGGATCTTCTGTTTTTGCACCTATTTCAAATGCTGTATTAGGACAAGTTGGAGATATCAAGATATCAACTTGTTCAAATACTCTGTCAAAATCTTCTTTTACAAGTCTTCTTAATTGTTGAGCTTTTTTATAATAAGCATCATAATATCCTGAAGATAAAGCGTAAGTTCCAAGCATAATTCTACGTTTTACTTCATCACCAAAGCCTTCTGCTCTTGTTTTATTATACATTTCAATTAAAGATTCTGCACCTTCGCATCTGTAGCCGTATTTAACGCCGTCAAAACGTGCTAAATTTGAACTGCATTCAGCTGTTGCAAGAATATAATAAATACCGATTGAATATTTTAAATATGGAAGTGAAACTTCAACTATTTCGCAACCCATTGATTTATAGTCTTCAATAGCATTTTCAATAGCTTTTTTAACGTCAGCATCAACACCTTCTGCCAACAATTCTTTTATAACACCGACTTTTTTACCTTTAATATCATCGTTTAGATGTTGAGAGTAATGTTCAACAGGTGCATCGATAGATGTTGAATCTTTAGGGTCTAAGCCTGAAATAACTTCTAACAACATAGCGGCATCTTCAACAGTTCTTGCAAATGGACCGATTTGGTCGAGTGACGATGCAAATGCGATTAAACCATATCTTGATACTCTACCGTAAGTAGGTTTCATACCTACAACACCGCAAAAACTTGCAGGAAGTCGAATACTTCCACCTGTGTCAGAACCTAGTGACAAAGCTGATTCTAAGGCAGCAACAGATGCTGCTGAACCGCCTGATGAACCACCAGGAACTTTTTTCAAATCCCAAGGGTTATAAACATTATTAAAAGCTGAATTTTCATTAGATGAACCCATTGCAAATTCGTCTAAATTTGCTTTTCCAACAATAGGTATCATATTAGAAATTAATTTTTCTGTAACTGTTGCATTATATGGAGAAACAAAATTTTCTAAGATTTTACTTGATGCTGTTGTTTTTGTACCAATGTAGTTCATATTATCTTTTAAAGTTAAAGGTACGCCTGCAAGTAAAGGTAATTCTTCTCCTTTTGCAATTTTTTCGTCAACTTTTTTTGCTGTTTCTAAAGCTAAATTTTTACATAAAGAATTATATGCTCTAACTTTAGGCTCAACATTATCTATTCTTTCAAAAGTGGCATTTAGCAATTCTTCTGCTGATACTTCTTTATTTGCAATCATTTTTGCTTGTTCTGCTGCACTTTTTTTCAAAAGTTCATTCATACTTTTCTCCTTAATTCAATTAAGTTAATTATAAATAAAAAATATTAAAATAACAAATTATTAAATGTTACCTGTAGAACTGTTTCTATCGTCTTCAAGAGATGAAATATCGATGTTTTCATCATCTTCTTGATAATTTAAGTTAGGAACATCTATATCTACGTTAACATCTCCATCAATCATTTCAATGTCAGATTTTACATAATCTTTAATTTTTCCGTCTTCAAGTTTAACTTGAACGGAGCCGTTCAAGAAATGTAGAGCACAAACCTTACCCAAGCCGTCAGGAGTCATAACACCTGAACCGATAGGAGGCATATCTTTTGCGGCTTCTATATAATTTGAGTATTCATATGATAGACAACATAAAAGTCTTCCACAAGTTCCGGAAATTTTACCCGGAGCAATCGGCATTCCTTGATCTTTTGCAAGTTTTACGTTTGTTGCTGTAAATTTTCTCATACAAGAACCGCAGCAAAATTCTCTACCGCACATTCCACAACCATCTAAAAGAGCGGTTTCGTCTCTTACTCCAATATGTCTTAAATCTATTCTTATTCTTTTAAAGGTTTGAGTTAAATCTTTCAATAAATTTCTAAAATCTACTCTTTCAGGTGCAGTGTAATAGAAAGTTATTTTTTTTCTATCAAAAGTTAATCTACACTGTACCAAATTCATATTCAATTTGTGATTTTTGATTAAATCTTTACACTTAAAAAATCCTTCAACTTCTTCTTTTTTCAAAAGTTCAAGACTTTCATTATCCTTTTCTGTCAATATTCTTACGACAGGTAAAGGATCAGGATTAATTTTACTTTTATTCCAAAGCTCAACTATTTTATCATTTAAACAAATAACTTTTAGAGCTTCTTCTCCTTTTTCTGTACGAACTAAAACCATATCACCGCAATTTAAGTGAATATGTTCAGGAACATTTAATGGATAGTATGTATTTTTTAAATATCTTACAGCAAATTTTGTCATACGTATTTTTCTTCTTCTTTTAATTTTCTGTTCATTAAATTCATAAAGACTTCTTTTGCAGGAGTATCAGTGTATACAGCCTGATAAATAGCATTTGATACGGGAACCTCAACATCTAATTTTTTAGCTAATTCACATGAAGCTTTAGATGTTTGAACCCCTTCTGCAACAGAGCCTAAATCTCTTAAAATATCATCAATTTTTTTACCTTGAGCAATCATTGCGCCAACAGTGTGGTTTCTTGAAAATGGACTTGAACATGTTGCGATTAAATCTCCCATTCCTGAAAGACCGTACAATGTAGATGGATTTGCTCCCAATTTTGTACTTATTCTTACTATTTCTGCCATACCACGTGTCATTAAAGCGCCCATTGTGTTATCGCCTAATTTTAATTCGTCTGCAAATCCTGCAGCAATTGCGATAACATTTTTCAAACTTCCGCCTAATTCTACACCTATAACATCTGAATTTGTATAAAGTCTGAATTTATTTTTAACGGTTAATTTTTCTTGAGCAATTTTAGCGACTTCCATATCTTCAGAGGCTACGCAAGCTGCCGTAGGACAACCCATTAAAACTTCTTTTGCCAGTGTCGGACCTGAAAGAATAACGAGTTTTTGTTCAGGTAAAACATCTTTGATAACTTCACTCATTCTCATTAATGACGGTAATTCAATACCTTTTGAAGCATTAACCAATATTTGATTTTTATCGATACCTGCTGTTTTAAGTTGTTCACAAACAGGTCTTACACCGCTGGTTGCAATAACTGAAAGTATAATATCAGCTCCTTTTATTGCAGATTTAATATCTGAAGTTATTTCAACGTTTTCTTGAAGTTGCACTTCAATCGGTTTTGATGCTTTCTTTTGAGTTTTTAATTCTTCAGATAAATCTTGTTCTCTACCCCAAACTGTAACTTCGTCAAAATTATCTGTTAATAACCATGCAAGAGTTAATCCCCAGCATCCTGCTCCTAAAACTGTTAATTTCATACTTAAACTTTTTCCCCACTATTCAATAATTTTCTTAAAACTCCGCCATATTTTTTTAACTCTTTTTTTGCTTCCTCAATATCTTTGTTTAAAACAATAGAAGCTACAGCAACTCTTATATCCCAATTTGACTTTTCCAATGTTTCAAAAGATTTTGCGTGAGTTGTTTCTGCTATCTGAGAAACAATTCTTATAGCTCTGTCTTTTAACTTATCATTTGTAGGTTTCAAATCAATCATAAGATTTTTGTAGGTTTTACCTATTTTAATCATAGAGCCTGTTGAAAGCATATTTAAAATCATTTTTTGTGCAGTACCGGCTTTCATTCTGCTTGAACCGGCTATAACTTCAGGTCCAACTTCCGCACAAATACAAACTCTTACTTCTTCGCCAATCTTTGCTTCGTGATTACATGTAACGGCAATTGTTTTAGCTCCAATTTTATTAGCTGTTTTTAAAACTCCTAACAAATATTTAGGGTTTCCGCTTGCAGAAATAACAACGCAAACATCTTCCGGAGCTAAAATTTTTGCATCTTCAACGCCTTGTTCAAAATTATCTTCTGCACCTTCAACAGCCTTTACAAAAGCAATTTTCCCTCCTGCAATAATGCCTTGTACCATTTCAGGATTTGTACTAAATGTCGGAGGACATTCGCATGCATCAAGAATACCAAGTCTTCCGGATGTTCCGCAGCCAAAATATGTAAGATTTCCACCTTTGTTGAAGCTGTCTGCAATTAAATCAACAGCTTCTGCGATATGTTCTATTTCACTTTCAACCGCAAATGCTACCAATTTGTCTTCATCGTTTATTTTTTTTATCATTTCAACCGTAGATATAATGTCTATATCTTTGGTATTTTCGTTTAAATATTCTGTTATTATTTCACTCATTAATTAAATCTCTTTCAAAAGATTAGCCATCTCAATAGCGGCTTTAGCAGCATCAGCACCTTTGTTACCGGCTTTTGTACCAGCTCTTTCTATTGCTTGTTCAATGTTTTCTGTTGTTAGTACTCCAAATAATACAGGAATTTCTGTTTCCAAGCTTACTTGTGCAATACCTTTTGATAATTCTGCACAAACATAATCATAATGTGATGTAGACCCCTTTATTATGGCTCCCAAAGTAATTATTGCGTTATATTTTCCTGATTTTGCACATTTTTTTGCAGCTAAAGGAATTTCAAATGCCCCAGGAGTCCATACAACATCAATGCTGTTTTCATCAATGCCGTGTCTTTTTAACTCATCAATAGCGCCTGATAATAATTTTGAACCGATAAATTCATTAAATCTTGATATAACAATACAAAATTTTTCGTTATTTGTAGTTAGTTGTCCCTCAATAACTTTCATAAATCACTCCACTTCTTTATATTGTTAATTTTATAACATAGTTATTTAATTTACAATATAAGGAGCAAAAATCTTATAAAAAATATAAATGGATGCACAAACAAGAAGTAATCCGCTAAATTTTAACAAGTAATCAGAAAAAGAAGCAATTTTATTGACAGATTTAAATTTAGAAAGACCAACCCCAACAATAAGAATAATCATTCCTTGACCAATTGAAAATAAAAATAACATCATTAATGCTACAATTATTTTATTTGATAAAGCTGCAAAGCTCATTATAGCAGCTAAAATCGGAGTGGAACAAGGAGTTCCTGCAAGAGAAAAGAAAACACCAACTATAAACGGATACAATATTAAATTACTGCCGTCATTTTTAGGCATTTGTTTTATGATAACAGGCATTTCAAAATCAAGAATGCCCAAAAGTTTTAAACCCATAACCATAACAAAAGAAGCCAAAAGGAGCATAAAATACGCTCCGCCAATAGAAATAAATACTCTTCCTGTTACTGCACACAAAATTCCTATGATAGAAAATATAACTGCAGAACCTAATATGAAAAAGAAAAGTTGAATGGCAGTTTTAAACGCATTTTGTTTGGAAAATCCAAGAATATATCCCATAATTAAAGGAATAACAGCAAGTGAGCAAGGTGATATTGAAGCTACAACCCCGCCTAAAAAAGATATTAGAAATAATATTGGAGTGTTCGCTCCTGTTGAAAATAAACTAGCGTAATGTTCCATTTATAAGATCTTTCATATTTTTTTCAAGCTGTTTAGCAGTTAAAGAACCTTCCGTACGTTTTAAAACTTTTCCATCATATATATACACAAGCGTTGGTACTAATGTTACATTGTGTTCTTTTATTAATTTTATTGTTTTACTGTCATCTTTTTCTACAGAAACACTTTCTAAATCAAGTTTATCCTGATATAAAGGATAAACTTCATCCATAACATCTGCTAATTTTTTACAGTCTCTGCACATTGCCGATGAAAATTTTATAATTTTTGCATTGCATGGTTTCGTTGCTGCTGATTTTTGTCCTGCATCAGTTTTTATTGTTGATAATGTAAAATATGCTATAAGCGGTAAAATAAAAATTAGTGAAATTATTAATACATTTTTTTTCATAAATCTCTCCTTTATTTATAAAAACAGTTTAAATGAAAAATTTTCAAAAATCTTAACCCAACTGGGTTATTTTACTAAAAGAGCGAATTTTTAAATTCGCTCTTTTAAATATGTTTTAAATTATTTCCCGCAAGTACATTTTGGAATAGATGTATCATTATTCAATAAAATCAACACATCTTCTCCTTGTTTAGCACGATAATGTAGCCCTGGAGTTACCAAGCCTGTAATTAAACCAACACCGCAGCCTACAGGGATTCCGATCGCAAAACCTGTACCAAGAGCTGCTTTTGCAGGAATAAACGCAAAACCTGTTCCGGCACCTGCTCCGACAATTCCTAAACCTACTGTCCAAGCAGCAATTTTACCTGTTGTCATCCAAGGTCCTTCTTTTAAGTAACCATCCTTTTTATATGGTGTTGCTGATATATTTATTGTTTGACCTGACGGAAGAATTATTTGTCTGAAGTTAAATTTTACTCTTGCATTTTTATTAAACACTTTTGGCTTGATAATTTCAGTAACTTCCGCAATCAATTTTGTACCTTCCGGTAGAACAAGTGTTCCTTCTTTTGTGTAAATATTTTGTTCTACGTCAAAATGAACATACTCGCCTGTTTTTGAAAGTTTTGACCAATATCTTTCTGAAAATTCAACTTCAAGTAAGTTATTTTTACAGATAATATTTTTTGTATTCGTAATATTTACAGTATTTACAGGTGCTTTTTTAGAAACATTTAAATGTTCAACTGCCAATATTTCTTCATTAACATATTGAGATTTAACAATATGCATTTTGTTTCGTAATTTTGATAAAATAACGGCAGCTTCAGCTCTTGTTATTTCTCGGTTTGGTTCTAAACGTTTTTCACATGGATGATTAACATATATTCCGTAATTTATTGTTTTTGCATACGCTTTTACAGCCCAATTCGGAATATCATTCTTATCTTTAAATTTATCTAAAATACTTAAATTTGAGTACTTATCTTTTGTTATATGGCTAATAACAGAAGTTACTTCCGAACGAAGCATTGTTCTGTGAGGTTTAAAAGTTTTATCCGGATAACCGTAAACCAAACCTAATTGTTGAGAACGAAGAATATCTTCGTAATAAGAATCTGATGTATATATATCAGTAAATGTATTTTTTACTTTTACATTTAAATTGTCATTAGATAATAATTTCAATAGAGCCTGTACAAATTCAACTCTTGTAATTGATTTTTCCGGATAAAATTTATTAGAAGAATCTAACGACATTATGTTAGATGTTACAACATTTTGAATTTCTTTACTTGCCCAATATTTAGCAGAAACATCTTTTATATTACTTCTTGCAAATACAGGTAACGAATTAATACTTAACATACAAAATGTTAAAACAATTGCAAATATTTTTTTCATTTTTACCTCACTATTTATAAACTATGCAAAATAAGTCTTTTGAATAATATTACAAATAACAAGGGCTATTTTCAAGCTATATCAGACTATATATTAAGAATTATGTTTTAAAGCACGTTGTTTTCTGAATAACATATCAACAAAAGCTTCAAGTCTTGTTATAAATCCTGCTTCACCGGTATGTTCGTCAATGGTAAGGTTTAATAAAGGCATAGCATATTCTTTTGCTTTTCTCGTAATTCTTTCAAGCATTAAAGAATCAGGACCGCAACCAAAAGCGGTTAATGTAATCATTCCGTCAACTTTATTATCTTTTAAATAATGTCCTGCACAGCCTGTCATTTCTGTTTCGTTTGCCCAGTAATAATTTTGACCCAAAGCTGCAATGCCATCAACCAAGTGTTCATGAGATACTTGAAGTGATGTGCAGACTTTTACGTTCATTTTTTCAAGTTTGTCAAAAATTTTCATTGACGTTCTTTCATCATAAATATTATATGCATGTGAAATTAATGCAACGGTAATAGGATATTCTTTAACTTCTTCTTCGTTCAAACAAACCTTGCCCTGAATTGCATAATCAAGAGCTTTTGCATATTGCATACCATATTTAACCATTACTTGAAAATTATTATAAACTTTCCAGCCTGCCTGTTCCGCTTCTTTTATTAATTTTAAGTCCGTAATATCAAAATATTTTGCACAATCAATTAAAAATTCATGCAAACCCTGATTTTTAGCAGACTTATCAAGAGTTGGTTCAACTATTGTAAATTTTTCTTTTATAACATTTCTTACCAAATCAGGAAGTCCTCTGATTTTAGAACAGTTATAAATTTTAGGAGCAATAGACTGATATGAAGGTACAAAAATTTTATCAACACCTTTTTCTATCAAATTCATAATATGCCCGATAAATACTTTTATAGGTAAACAAGTTTCTGTTACAACTCGGCTTGAACCTTCTTCAAGAGTCTTTTTCGTTGTGTTATCAGATAAAACTATTTCAATTCCTAATTTACTAAAAAATCCGTATAAAAACGGGAAATAATAGTAATAAGACATTGCTTTCGGCATACCTAATTTCATAAAATCCTCACTTCCTATAAAAATGGTACTACAAAATAATTTAAAAAAATAACTAAAAATTAAAAAGTTATAAAAAATTTAATATAGTCTTTTGATAAATGTTAAATAGCCTTACTAAATAAGCAATTTAGACAATGTTTATAAATCATTAAAGAATGATAATCAAAATGGAGTTTGAAAAAACTTTTTGTAAACAGTTATGTAAGGAGGTTAAAAATGAAGATAAAAAAACTAACAGTAGCTGCAGCTATTGCATTAGGAGTTGCAACGTGTACTTTTGGTTCAGCAATGGCAGACTGTGGCTGTAATAAAATAGAACCGCAAGTAACAGGTGGGGCTTGCCCTTGTCAAATGGAACAAAAAGTTGATCCTTGTGAACCATGTGAAGAACTTAATCCATGTGACGAAGAAGATAGATGTGCAAAACCGGCACAACCGGCATGTGCAAGTTGTAACGACCCTGCAACAGCAACAAGACAAGAAATGCATCAAGTCTATGCTTATCCGAATGCAATCTATGGTACAAATAATTACGTAGGAGAACTTGGTAACGGTATCACTTTAACAGAAGGAAGCACTTTTACAGGTAATACTTTAGCAAAAACAAATGGCAGTACAATTAATAATTCATCGATAACAGGTGCAGCTTGTGATATTCCTGTATTGGGTAATGATTGTTTGAAAAAAGAAGAATCAAAATGCGGCGGATGTCCTATTGATATTCATACAGAAAATTCAATGGATGTATTAAAGAAAAGTTATGTTCCGTTTGAAATAAATTCACACGTGAATGGTTTAACAGGTGCAGCTGCGGATTTAATGAAAATGTTCCCTGATGTATCAGAAAATTACTGGGCAGCCTGTGATATCAACAAATTAGCAAAAAATGATGTTGTTGTAGGCTATCCGGATGGAATGTTCAAACCTTCAAGAAATGTTTCAAGAGCAGAATTTGCAACAATGCTTGTAAAAGGTATGAATATGGATACGTGCGGACTTGCTACGAAATGTTTATTCTCGGATGTTCCTGCAGGGAATTGGGCTAATCCGTTAATTGCAAAAGCAGTTGATGAAGATTTAATGAAAGGTTATCCAAATGGTACGTTTAAACCTCATAACGCAGTAACAAGACAAGAAGCTTTAGTTGCGTTATCAAAAGCTTCAAAAGATTGCAGCATTGATAAATGTAAAGCTGATGAAATCTTATCAAAATACTCAGATGCAAACACAATTCCTGAATGGGCTCAAATTCCTGTTGCTCAAGCAATTGAATTAGGTGCTTTGGATAATTCTACTTCAAATAAAATTAATCCTGATAAAAAAGCCTCAAGAGCAGAAATCGCATCAATGTTACAACCTGTTCGTGTAGCAGCAGGATATGATAAAAATCCTCAAACAGCAAATGCTGCTTGTCCTTTAGATATGTCTAAAGAAGCTTATATTGCAGACGAAGAAATGATTCAAGTTCCTACTTTAAAAATGGAATTCAGAGATCAAGTTAATGCTAAAAATGCTAATGTAGGTCAACATTTCACTGCAAAAACTCTTGAAAGTATAACAATTAACGGTACAACTTATCCTATAGGTTCATATGTAAACGGTAAAGTTGTAGAAGTAATAAGACCTTCAGGTTCACAAAAAGGTGCATTAAAATTAGCATTTACAGAAATTGAAAACGGAGATTGTAAAGCACAATTACCTCAACAAATTTTAACCGCACAAATAACAAAACAAAATACACCAAATCCTGTATCAAGATTAGTAACAATGCCGTTCACATGGGCAGGTTCCTTAGTTGGTATTGCAGGCAGAACAGTAGGTGGTGCAATTTCTAATTTGGGTAATGCCGTAGAAAACGTATCAGGCGGTGTTGGTGTAGCTTTGGGTGAAACTTTACAAGGCCAATTACCTGCTGCAGGAAGAAGTTTAGCTGATTCGGTTGTAGAATCTGTTAAGGCTCCTGTTGATATTACAAGAACAGCAATATCAGGTACAATGGGCTTATTCCAATCTTCAGGTGATGAATTTGCTTACCTTGTTGATCCGAACGGATACAAAATATCTGCAGTAAATCCAAGAGAACATATCACAGTTGCTTTTGGTTGTAACGAATAGTAAGTAATTTATTATTTGTTGCTAAAAAGAGGATGATATTTAATCATCCTCTTTTTATTTATCAATAAATTATTCCACATTTCTTTGCTGCCAAAGAAATAGAACATATAAATAAAAAAAGGCTTTGAAAATAATCAAAGCCTTTTTATTTATTTATTTATTTTAATTTGATTTCTTTACTTGCTAATTAAAGTGTTTAAAGCATCTTTTTTTGTTTGAATTTTCTTTTCTACTTCAGCTTTTTTAGCCTGATCTTTTTTCTTTTGTGCTTCTATTTTAGCTTTAGCTTCTTTTTCTTTTTTTGCTTGAGCATCTTTTTGAGCTTGAACTTTTGCTTTCAATTCAGCTTCTTTCTTTTTTTGAGCTTCTTTTTGAGCGTTTAATTTTGCTTTCAATTCAGCTTCTTTTTTCTTTTGAGCATCTTTTTGAGCCTTTAATTTTGCTTTATTTTCAGCATCTTTTGCTCGTAATTTCTTTTCCGTATCAACAATTTTTTGTGTTTTACTTTGAACAAACTTTTCTGTGTAAGTTTCTGCTGCGATAGCTGTTGTTGCATAAATTATAGACATAAAGCATATTGCAACGAATAATTTTTTCATCATAATATTAACTACTTTTTTTTAACAGAAATATACTATATTAAATTATTCTTTATTTCAAGTTTTTTTTGTATATAATGTAAAGTATGGAACGAAAAACAGTAAAATTATTAGATTTCCCGATAG
>CADCPD010000028.1 GCA_902803265.1 uncultured bacterium
ATCACTTAAATAAGTTTATGCTTCCATACAGAATTGCATCTCAAATATTTGGAAAAAAGAATAGAATAAAATATAAAACTGATGAAATTAATCGTATTACGGTTTCTCCTGGAATTTGGAATGCTACAATAGATTCTAATAATTGTACTATAAAACAACTAGATGAACATACTCTTCAATTTAATTTTATTAGACAAACTTATAAGCCTATACTAGTTTATAAAGCTCTTGTCAAAATTGGATTGACATTAATTCCAGAAGGAGAATTGATTAATCTTGAACAAACAATTTATTGGTTAAAAAAGGAATGTCCTCGACCTGAAGATTCTATAGGATCATATATTGTTATGCGTTTTTTTTCAGGTGCAAATGCTTTTCCATATACAAAAATTAAAATTTTTAAAAGAAAAGATGATACATTTCCTGTCCCCATGTATCAAATGTTTATTGCTTTTAAGAATTATTATTTTCAGTTTTGTATCCCATGTTATTTGAAAGATAAGCAATTAAATGGTAAAAAAGTAGATATAACTGTGATGCCTACACCTTTAGATTTTCAGCAAAACATTAAACCTTCTGGAGGGTTAATAAATTTATCTAGTTGGAGTGAAATAAAAGGAGAAAATGCTCCAATAGATATGTATTTTGAAAGTTCAGAAAAAAATATATGGAGTAGATATTAAACATACGAAATGTTTAATAAGTTTATAAATTACACATAACAAAGGTTCGTAGCCGACAGCGGGTCAAGCCCGCTGCGGTACAACCAATTGTTATACGGACGGCTTATAGAGCCGTAGGTATGGAGAAATAAGTGATAATAAAAGAAACAGGTGCAATAAAAACTCATTTAAATTTCTTTTACCTATTTGGAAATAAAGAAACCGGATTAACAAAAGCCTTTGCATATATATTATCTGCAAATCAATTACTTCTCTTTTCATTTCTAAGAGAATTGGGAATTCATATTTCAAATACTGACAAAAATTTTTCGAATATCGAAATTTCGATAGAGCGAAAACGAATTGAAGGCAGAACAGATATAGAACTTTTGTATAAAAATAAATTCCATGTAATAATCGAAGCAAAAGTTGGCAATAATAAAGTTTTACAACAAAAAACACAATATTTATCTAGTTTTGAAGATGTACCTCAAAAAGTCTTATGTTTTATAAGCCAAATCAATGAATATAGAAAAATAGATACAAAAGAAATAAACATAAAGAATTTAAACTGGCTCCAAATAGATTCATTTATTGATGAAAAAAAATATTTGGATGATATTCTTGTAAGAAATTTTCAATTATATTTGAGGAGATTTTTTAAAATGAAAGCACAAAAAGAAATACTTGTACAGGATTTGGGTAATCAAAACGATATGAAAATCTATAAAAATTTTGATGTTTATCGGCAAGCTGTTATTTTTGGGTCTCCATTATATTTTGCACCTTATTTCACTAGATCCTCAATTCAGCCAGAAGGAGAAGGAATTGCATATATATCAAAAGTCCTTGGTATAATTTCATGTAAAACAAAAGATTTGCCAGCCTTTAAAGAAGATTTACTAAATTTTTGTGACAATGATAAAAATAAAGTGGACAAATGGTTAAAAGGAATTTCATTATTTAATGACAATAACGAATCTACTTTTTTCTTTTTAGACGATAAAGTAAAATTACCCAAAAATTTATTAAAGGATGGAACTAGAGAAAAAGGAAGAGGAAAAGATTGGATTGCTGCAATGATCCCTCCAAATAGATGTGTTTCTTTTGAGGAATTTATAAAACATATGAACGTATAACAAAGGTTCGTAACCGACAGCGGGTCAAGCCCGTTGCGGTACAACCAGTTGTAATGTGGACGCCCGCACAAGGGCGCAAAATTCTAAAATTTCCCCTTGACAATTAAACAAAACTGTTGTATAGTGATATTATCTGTAAGGAATTTTTGGAATGTTTTTTTTGAGCGATGAAAGTCGCAGGAGCAGTCAAGATTCAACTGGGCTTTCTGTAGAGCAGATTGCCGACATGGATTTTGAAGAAATAGATACGAAAATTTCTCATAAGCTTGGACGCAAAGTTTCGGGC
>CADCPD010000029.1 GCA_902803265.1 uncultured bacterium
GATCTACTGCGGGTGGCCCGATGTACTATATTTCCAAGGGTTTAAAAGGCAAAATTCTCGGTAAAATAGCTCCTCATCTTGGTAAAACCTATGCGTTTTGTTCTGTTCTTGCCGTTATTGGCGGATGGAATTTATTTCAAATAAATGCTATGACCACACAGATTACAGAAGTTACAGGTGGAACTTCAAGTGTTTTTTATAATAATAGCTGGATTATAGGTTTATTTGTGGCTATTATTACGTGGATAACAATTATAGGCGGCATTAAATCTATAGGTAATTTTACCGAAAAAGTTACACCTTTAATGTGTGCGTTTTATTTAACGAGTATTTTTATAATTTGTATTTTGAATATTCATAATTTGCCTCATACAATAAAAATAATTATAACAGAAGCTTTTCATCCTCAAGCTGTTGCAGGAGGTATGTTTGCTTGTATGTTATGGGGATTTAGACGTGCTATGTTTGCGAACGAGGCCGGATTAGGGACTGCGCCTACAGCATTTGCAGCTGTTAAAACATCAAAACCTGTCGCTCAAGCTTTTATTGCGATGCTTCAGCCGTTTGTAGATACTTGTATCGTTGGAGTTTCTACTGCTTTTGTTATTGTTGTATAAGGTGAATACTTAAACGTTCATGGGGTTGCAGGTATTGAATTAACTTCTAAAGCTTTTGCAACCGCATTTAGTTTTTTCCCTATCCTCTTAACAATTATGGCAAGCTTTTTTGTTATGGGAACAATGCTTTGTGGTTCTTACTACGGATTACAAGGCTGGCACTTTTTAGTTGGTGAATCTAAAATTAAAACGAGATTTTTTCAATTACTTTATTGTATTTGCATTGTAATTGGTTCTGCGATGAATTTTAAAAGCATTATCAATCTTTCAGATGCCGTAACTTTGTTTATGGCTGTTCCGAATTTGTTCGCACTATTCATTCTCTCTAACGTTGTCGTTAAAGAGGTTAAAAGATATTGCAAAAAATATGATGTGGGGTTGTTTAGCGAAGTTAAAGACGAGCCTTACGATGAAGCTACGGATGTAGAATAAATTTATTTTGTTTTAAATCTGTCACAAATTAAATCTTTCTTTCTGAAAATATCTTTTACTTTTTCTGTAACAGTATTTTTTTCTAAATCATCAAGTTCTTTTTTCATTATTGCTTTTTCAAGAACTACCTTGTTGTATATTGACGAACAAGTTTCCGATTTGTCAACGTGAAGTTTTAATTTTGCTAATTGTTTTTCTTTTTCTTTTATAGATTGTCTTAAATCTTTTTTCTTTATCTCTTTTTTGTTCATATATTCAGAATAAACTTTTAAGTACTAATTTCAATCAATCTTTTAGTGTATTTAACTAAAAACAAAGCAATACAAAAAGTTGATTTTTTACCTCTTTTAATTTACATTCTTAATAAATATTTAAATTTATTATACATACTATTATAGATTTGATAAAATAAAAATAACGATATAAATAGCATATAGGAAGAGAAATATAAATGGCAGATTTTAACGTTGAAAGACTTACTGAAAAGTTATCGCAACTTGGAGAATTACTTGATGGCATAAGAGCACAAAATGCTCTTAATATGGGTGAAACTAACAAAACGTTGACTTCCGTTACGGAAAAGTTAACTAAATTGGATGATCTTTCAACAGATGAATGTTCAAGTTTAATAACAGCTCTTATAGGTGAATTAAAGAAAAATTTAGATGACAAATATTCTCTTCTTAATATTAAATTTACAGAAATTGAATCCCAATTTAAAAACCTTATTAGATTAAATGAAAGTAATATTGAACAAAATCAGATAAAAGATTTGTTTGATATTATTTCAACAAACTTAAACGTATTTTCAAAACAAGTTATGTCTCAAGGTGATATTCTTAATGAAATTACATTGAGAATTGAATCTTTAAGACTTGAATCTTCTCAAACTCGTGAATTTGCAAAATCTATATCTCAAATTAAATCAGATATTGAAAAATTTAATAACGGTTTTGAAAGTATTATTATTAACGTTAATTCAAGTTTTGAAAAAGTAACTGATGAATTAAAAAAACAAAGTATAGATGTTTTACAAGATAAAGTTGAAGATATGAAAATGACAATGAATGCTGTCATTTCTACCGTACAAATCTTTGACCAAAAAAATAAATATCTTGAACAACTACTAAATTCAATAACAACAAAAGAAGATATTGCTCAAGCAAAAGAAACAATGTATGCAATTATAGAGCAAAATAAAGATTTGGCAGAAAGTGTTAACAATCTTGCTAGTGTTAGTGATTATGACGGATTAGTATCTCAGTTAAAAGATTCCAAAAACCTTATTGAATCAGCTAATGATAAACTTGTTGATGAATTATCAAAGCTTGAAAGTGCTGTAAGAAATATTCTTTCTCACGAAGATTTTGAAGCTTTCAAAAAAGATTTAAACAAATTAATTTATGAAGTTATTGAATCTACAAATGTAGTAAGAGGCGAAGTTTTAGGTACAACTTCTGAAATAAGAAATCTTATTACCGTAATGAATTCTCTTGATTTTAAAACAATATTCAATAAAGTTTTGAATAATCTTACAAATCTTGAAAGCAATATAAAAACAACAATTTATGAAGTTATAAATAAAATTAATCAGGAATCTGAAAATTTAAACACAAGACTTTCTGCCGATTTAGGCGGAAAAATGGACGTTATAAATGATAACATTTCAAAGATACCCGGATATACAACAGAAAAAATTGAAATATCATTAAATGATTTATCAAATAAAATGTCTATGATTCATTCTGATGTAAGAGAAGCAAATAATTTATATACTGATAGCTTTTCTGCAAAATATGATGTTTTGGCTGATAAATTAAATACTACAAATATAGCTCTTGATACAATTTCCAGTTTGGGAATAAGTTCTTTAAAATTTAATATTGAAGATTTAGGTCAAAAATTAGAACAATCTAAAGAATATTTATCTGAAACAGCTCAAGATAATTATAATGAACTTTTAGATAAAATGAAAACTTTGGCTAAAGGTATAGAATTACTTGATGATAAAATTTCAAAGCCAAATAATGAGGCTATAGAAATTGTTTTGACAAAAGTTGCAGAATTAACAAGAAAAGTTGAAGATTTCAATATAAATATAGAAAAGGTTGAATTTGCAGAAAATATTAACCGCTTAAAAGAAGTCTTAAACTTTATGCCTGAGATTATCAAAGAAAGTATTAGAAAAGATTTCACAACAACAATTGAAACAGATATTTCAACAAGATTAGATGATTTAGAAACTTTGGTGTCTAATATTACAACCGAATATTCAAATTCTTTAACTGATTTTAAAACAAAAGTATCTGATTCTATCGATTTAATTAAAGAAAACACTGAAACAAGTGATATCAAGTTAAACAATACAGTTTTTGAAATTAATGCTATGAAAGCTGAAATTCAAAAAATTTATCTTGAAATAACTAAAATGACAGAAGAACAAAGTCAAAGATTTGTTGATATTCAAGATAATGCAGTAAATAGAATTGAAGAAGTAATAAGCGGATTTTCATCACTTTCTCATAATGTTGAAGAAAATAATGCACAAAAAGCTGCGATGGATTTTAAATCTCTTGAAGAAAAATTAGAAAACTTTATTTCAAGTTTTCAAAATAAATCAGGTTTTCAGCATACGCAGTTTTCAGATGAAGAAAGTGAAGTTACGGGAGAATTATCTGAAGATGCTTATTTGAGAATAGAAGCAAAATTAAACAAAATAAAAGATCAATTGAATTTTAATTCGGTGAATTATTTTGAAGCGGCAAAAGATAATATGCATACGATATTAGAAGAAATTGAGCCGATAAAAGACCGTTTAAGATCATTTGCTGATGAAGATTATCAAACATTAATGAATGATTTTAAAATTCAACTTGAATATTTTACAAGTAAGTTAAAATCATTATTTGAAGAAGTAGAAGGAACGGGAAATACAAACGTCTTAGATAATTTGTTTGCAGGATTAGCTTCTCTAAACGGAAAGATGGAAGCTTTGGAAACAGGTTTAAAAGACTTGACTCAAAATGGTGTTTCTATAGCAAGTGCTTCAAATGTCGGACAAGCAAATATAAATATCGATGATACAAATATCTCAAATTTAGCAGAAACTTTAAAAACATTATCTGCTGCGAGTATTGTTGAACTTAAAAATGGAATGGAAGCTGTGAATAAAAAGTTAGACTTACTAACAGCGCAAGAAAAGGAATTAGATTTTCTATCTCCTGAAAAAGGTATAGAGCAGCTTGCAAAATTAAATGAAGTAATAAGCGTTGAAAAATTGAACGCTTTAAACAAATTGAATTTGTTAGATAAACTTGAAACTTTGAGTGTATTAGATAATATTGATAAAATACCTCAAATAAATACATTTTTAGAATTACAAAATCAATTAAAAGAAATTATCATTGCTCTTGATCAAAAAATCAACGCTTTCTATAAGAATATGGAAGGTATAGATAGATTATCAACAGAAATAAAAGAAAGTTTTGAAGCTTCAAAAGAAGATATGTTAAAAAGCGTATTAGGCGTTTTTGAACAAATTTCATTTGTTGAAGAAGCTGAAGAAATTAAAGATTTTATTGATGGAAATGTGGTTAGTGAATTAAAAACCGTAAATGAAGCAATAGCTGAAAATTCAAAAGAAATAAAGAATTTAAAACACATAATGAATTCAAATAATCCTCTTGAATATTCAGAACTTGAAAGTGATTTCAAAAATATTCAATTGTCATTTGAAAAATTAAAAATAGAAGATTTAACACCAATCTATGAAGGATTAAATGCATTAAGAGAAGAAGGTTTGAATTCAATAAAAGAGCAAATAAATATGCTTCAATCCGGTTCAGGTCAAAATAATAATTATTCTTATACAATGCAGGATATTGAATCAGATATAGCAAAATTGAGAATGACTTTAAACGAAATTCAAAATGACGAAAGACTAGAAGCAGTATCTCAGAATATGGATCAGTTAGTAAACTTCTTAGATGGTTTAAAATTTGATTTTACAAGAGAAGATTTAGGTAATATGCATCATCATATTGCAAGAATGACAGATGAATTGACAGACTTATCTTCTAGAACCAATAAACTAATCTTAACATCGGAAGATTCAAGTAATTCCGTAAAAAAGACAGTAGGCAGATTTGAGCAGTTCTTAAGTCAAATTTATAATAGTATTAAGCCAATCGCAGATCTTAATATAGTGGTTAAAATGGATACAATTACCACAATTATTGATAGAATATCAAGAGCAAATGAAAATAATGCCAAAATGATAATAAATATCAATGAAAAGCTTGACGCTGTAGAAAGTGGAATTGTTGAAAATATCAAGGAGTTGAAAAAATTAATGCCACAATCAGGTTCTGTAATGAGTGCTATAGAAAGAAAATTTGAAGAACAACAAGAACGCTTAGCTTCAATGGAAGAAAAATTAAATGAATTTATGGAAACATTTGAAGCAAAAGATGGAAGCGAACTTGGAAAACAAATAATGAATATAGATAAAAAACTTGCTAAATTAAATAAGAGTATAGAAAAAGTAACCTCTTATGTAGATGAGGAATAAAAGGATAAATGAGCAGTTGTATAGTAATATATTGCACAGTTCCGACAAAACAAGATGCAAAATCAATAGCTAAAATATTATTAACACAACGTCTTGCTGCTTGTATAAACATTGTGGATAAGATTCAATCAATATTCAGCTGGCATGATGAAATATGTGAAGAAAAAGAATTGTTGATGATGATAAAAACAAAAAGTACTCTTTTTGACAGAGTAAGACAAGCTATAAAATTAACACATCCTTATAATATTCCTGAAATTATAGCAATTCCGATAGAACAAGCCGATAGTGAATATTTAGAATGGATAAATACGGAAACGATAGATTAAATAGGCTTATTGACTTTATAAGAAAACAGGGGTTGATTGTAAACACAAAGACAAAAGCCAGAGGTCATCAGGGATTTTTTTCAAATGGAAGAATAGATATATCAAAAAATATTCCTGACGGAAGAATTGTACCAACGCTTTTACATGAATTTTCGCATTATATTCATTCAAAAATGGAACTTTCTATTGCCAAAACAGGTGGAAGTTTGTCTGTGTTATTTAATAATCCGGAATATATGAGTGAAATATTTGAAGAACTTGTTAATGTAACTCATTTTGTAGATGAAAATTCGCTTCATAAAAAACTTTCTTACCATAAAGAACAAATAAAGAAAAAAATAAAAGAGTTAGATATAGAAATAAAAAAAGAATACCCTCAATTTCAACGTTCAAAAAATTTTAAAGAACTTGAAAAACTTGTAAGAAAAACAAATGCAAAGTATTTATTAAAATATGATAGGGTAAAAATAAAAGGTTGGTTTTTTCAATGTCCCAAAATAATTTCAATAGATACGATTGAACAAGATTTTCCTGACTTAAAACCGTCAATCATTGCATTTATAAGATTAAAGTCATACCAAAAAAAACAAAACCGGGTTTCACAGAGAATAAACAAATTGAATAAGTATTACGAAAGACCAACAGAGCTTTTTGCCAGATTTGTAGAAGGTGTGTATATTGACGAAGAAAAAATAAAAGAGCTTGCTCCAAAAAGTTTTGAAAGATTTTATGAATTATTGAATGAAAATTACTATGGAGAATTAAAAATGTTGCTGAAATATGCAAAAGAATATTAATTTTTTTTGAAAGTAAAGCCTTTGTGCATGAAAAAATTTATTATTATGGTTATTCCGGTAACAATAATATTTGCATAAATTGCGCTGATTTTTAATAAAGATACCAATACATACATCATTATAAGACCAGTAAGCATTGATGTTCCGTTTGTTATATAAGTCCGTAAATATTCAGCAAGATAATTACCTTTTGTTTTAAAAACAAAGAATTTATAAAATAGAAAAGCTTGAGTTATAGCAATAATATTACAAATAAAACCCCATAAAAGATAATGTGCTTCTCCAAAAATTAAAATAACAACAGTATATAAACCTATACCAAAAATGGTATTAAAAATACCTACAAAAATATATTTAAATATTTGATTTAAGTTATTATCCATATATTTTAACAGAATTATTATTATTGTACTTCAAATTTTATTATTATAAAATAAATTTATGAAAATTATTTTGGAATTATATGTAGAACCTAAAGAATATTTAATTTTAAGATTTTACCAAAAAGAATTTAAAATAAAATTTTTGTATAAATTTCTTGCAAAAATTTTAACTGCGAATATAAAAAAGAATATATTTTTTCTATTAAATAGTGATGAGTTTAAACTGCTAAACAAATTTAAAAATATAGATATTTCTGATATAGATTTTCAAGGTTATGATAAAAACAGTATTGCAGTTTTAAAATCTATATTATTTAAAATAAAAAGTATATATTCCGTAAAAAGATTTTTACCTTATTTAAAGTTTTACACAAAAGCAGATAAAGAAAAAATTAATGAACTAAACAATAATTTCTATAATCATATTTTAAAAAATAAACAAGGGTATTATCAATATAAAAGCTATACGCTTCCTATTAATCATTTTGAACCCAGTGTTATATATTATAAACACGGTATTGGTGAATTATCTGAAGAATCTCTGAATAAAATAAAAAATGCCGATATAATTGATGCAGGTGGTTATATTGGAGATTCAGCATTAGTTTTAAGTGAATATACAAATAAAAATATTTATTCTTTTGAATGTTGCACTGAACAATTTAACTTAATGCAAAAAACAATAGAATTAAACAGTAAAAAGAATATTATCCCTGTAAAATTAGCATTAGGAAATACTATTGAAAAATCAAAAATAAATATTTATAGTTCTGCATGTTTAAACACGATTATTAACAATGATAATTATAATATACAAAAAAATTCAGAAGAAATAAACATAACGACTCTGGATAATTTTGTTGAACAAAATAACCTGAAAGTTGGTTTAATAAAGGCGGACATAGAAGGTATGGAACAAAATCTGATTTTAGGAAGTATAAATATTATAAGAAAATTTAAACCGGTTCTAATTATAAGTATATATCATTCCACTGAAGATTTTTTAAAAATTAAACCAATGATAGATAATTTAAATTTAGGTTATGTCTTTAAAATTTACAAACCTTTTGACGGGTGTGTTATAAATGATTTGGTGTTAATAGCACAATGTGATTTTAATTAAAATTATGCATAAATTTTACACATAAACCATTTATTCTGTTGAATAGTGTAATCATATGAAGATTTAATTTTTGTGAAAGATTTAATTTTCCAATTGTTTTTGGAGAAATTTTGGAATATTTTTGTTTAGGCCATAAATTTTTTAAATTTTTATCAAATTTAATATTATCAACATTTTCAAGTGCTTTTGCCCTTGAATTAAAAATAACACCAACTTTTCCTAAATCATAGAAAAATCCCGGATTAAATACACATTTTTTCATTTTTTCAACAAGTTCTAAATCAATTTTATTGTAAAATACAATAACAAAATCTTTAAAGTCTAAATTTTGGAGTTGTTCTTCGGATATTGTAGTATGTTCTGATTTTCCGTTTAAAAGGACAATATCAATATGTTTAGGAGTGAGGTTTGCATTTATTAAAGAAACTCTGCCATTATCTCCATTTTCCTGCAGATACCATATCGGACTATACTTATGTTTATCTTTTGAATTGTAGGTTTTAGCGTCAAAAATTTTATATTTTTTTTCTCGCATTTTCCAACCATTAATTTCTAAAAGACGCTTTTCCATTTCTGCAGAAATTAAATCAGTTTGTTCTGTTGCCGGTATAGACGGAACATCCAGCGCCAAAGCACAATTTTCGCACCAGTGAATTTGGTCGTTAAATTCTGATGGTTCTTTTTTCCACCAATTGTTGTCGATTTCCCATCCGCCTTCTCCATTAAATAACATATCCATAGAACCTGCTATTTCACAGTAGAATGCACCTTTTGGTGTAATAGTTGCACTCCATAAATTTTGTATCCAGCATTTATCTCGTTTTTTTAGCCATTCTTCATCATTTATTCCTATTTCTTTGCGTGGAATTAAAATCCCCTGATGCGTATTAATATTTGAATGATCATTTAATGACTGATAAGGGAAAGTGTCTTGTATCAATTCAAAATGTTTATAGTAACCTTCTCCGAAAGAAGAAAAAAGACCGCATCTTGCACCATTCATATATTTTAATTTTTCAAAATAGGCTTTAAGTGAATTAACAGGATATTTTATACTTGTTTTTTTTCTGTATTCAGGACGATGTTCAGCCAAATATTTAATAAATTTATCAAATTCCGGATGTAATGTTGGTTCTCCGCCGATAATTCCTACGATTCCTTTAAAATCTTTTAATGAATCTACCGCTTTCTTAAAAGTTTCAAAATCCATAAAAAACGGTGCTTTATGCTGCCCGCAAAATCTTGTACAATTTGAACAATTAAATGTGCAGGCATTTGTAATATCTATCTGGATAATTTTCATTTTTTGGGGAGATCTCATTTTTTCCTCGCTTTATTATTTTTCAGGATTTTTTGTATATCCTGAAATAATTCTCTTAAATTTATTATAAAATCAAAAAGGCATTTACTGTTAATATTTAAAGAAATATACAAAATCGGATGCAAAAACTTTAGCATAATATATCTTGCTTTTATAACGAATGATGTATTTTGATAATTCGGAAAGCTAATTTTAAAAGGCTTTTCGATTTTATGTATAAGTTTTACAAAATTTGAAAAATATTCTTGTTTAAATTTGTTATCTATTCTTTCATATCCGGTTGAACATAAACTTAAAGTTAAATGATTTAAATAAGGATATAATTCTTTAAGTTCCAAATTCTCAGCTTCTGTATACAGTTTTTCGCAATTAAAAAGAAATGACATATTTCTTTTATCTTTAAGTGTCGTTTGAGCGTTTGGTCTGTTTTGGCGGTAATAATACAAAGGATCTTTTAAATATTCAATAAAGTTCGCATGCATAAGTGCAATACGATGAAAATAAGTATCTTCACCAAAAGTTATATCATCAGGAAAAACTATGTTATGTTGTTTTAAAAATTCAGTTTTGTATATTCTGTTCCAGATAAAAGCATCATCAAGAATTAATTCAGGACAGGATACTATTGTTGATGAATGTTCTTTTTTATTTTTATTTAAAGCATTAAAAAACATTTCATTTGATTCTGCAACCGGTTCATTTTCATAAACTCTGAAAAATGAGCATGATACAATATCCGCATTATTGTTTTCAGCCGTTGTTATTAATTTTTCAAACATATCAGGTTTGATATAATCATCACTGTCAACAAAACCTACATAATCTCCGGTTACATATTCTAAAGCAGTATTTCTTGCTCCGCTATAACCTTTATTTTCTTGATTAACTATCTTGATATTTGAAAATTTATTTGCGTATTCATTGATGATATCAATAGAATTATCAGTACTTCCATCATTAACTATTATTATTTCTATATTTTTATAAGTTTGAGAAACTAAAGAATCAAAACATTCTCTTAAGTAGGGTTCTGTATTATACACCGGAACTATAACAGAGACTTTTAACAATTAAAACTCCTTCTATATCAAATTGTTAATTATTTAGAAAATACATATTTTTATTTTACGATTTTGTAATTTAATTGGCAAGAACTAAACATATCTGGAACAATATTATGTGTTATAAAACAGAAATTAATAAAATTTAATCAATTGTAGAAAATACACTTGCAAATAAAAAATAATATGATAAACTAAATATACAAAACAATTCAGACATGGTCAAAATATTAGGTTAGGTAAGGAGAAAATATACATGATTCAAGCAATTAATTCAGCTTCAACAGCAGTAACAGCCCCAAAAACATTAACTCCAGTTAAACCGGTAAGTAAAATTGGAAATAGTTTACCAAGAGAAGCAAAAAAAACAATTGATGAAAAACAAAACGATAATTTATTATTAGAATTAAATTATATTGGTTCTCAAATTAAAGCAATTCTTGATATGAAAGCAGGAAAAGAAGTTAAGGTAGAAAAATTTGCAAACAAATTAGAAAATGATGAAAAGAAAACTCCGGTTCAAAAGCAAAAGGATGATGCGATTGTAGAACTAGGATACATTGGAGATTGCTTGAAGAAAATTGCAGATTTAGAATCTGGAAAAGAAATAGAAGAAAAACCTAAAAAACAAGCAGAAAGAGTTTAAATTAAAAAAAACATAAAGCGGGCGGAATTTTAAAATTCCGCCCGCTTTATTCTATAATAATAATTAAAAAATAAATTAATACTTATTATATATGATAAAAACCTTATAATCTATGATATTATTATAAAAAAGGATCCTAAAATGAATCAATTATTAATGCTAAAAACTCAGAGAGTAATATACCTTTCGTTGTTAGAAAATGGTGATATTTTAGAAGCAATAAAGTTTTTTGAAAAATATCAAAAACAGCTTAGAACATACGCTGATGCTGATGAAGAGACTCAAAGAACAGTGTTAAAGGAACTAAATTCATCTAGAAATGTCTTTTTAAAAAAATTAAACAGTATTGCATATGATTATATGAAACAACAAAAGTATAATAAAGCTGCTGTTTGTTTATCTGAGGTGATTTTTTATTGGCATAAGGATGTTTCATGTCTTATGCAATATATTATTTGTCTTTATAATATTGAACAATATGATGTAGAAGAAGAATATTTTGAATATTTAAAAACATTAATAGCTGAAAATTCTGATTTTAAAGTCTTAAAAAATTTGGCTAAAATGTGCATAAAAATAGATAAACTTGAGCAAGCTATCTGTTATATGAAAGAATATATAAATAAGATAGGTGAGGATAAAGTTGAGAGTTATGATTATGAAACAATAGGAATAGCGTCTTTTGATCTATATTCAAAACA
>CADCPD010000030.1 GCA_902803265.1 uncultured bacterium
ATACAACAATACCAACAAGTAAGTCTCAAGTCTTCTCAACAGCAGCCGATAACCAACCAGCCGTTGATATTCATGTCTTACAAGGTGAAAGACCAATGGCTGCTGATAACAAAACATTAGGTGGGGTTATGACTAAATTAATTGAGAGAAATACGACGATTCCAACAAGTAAGAGTCAAGTATTTAGTACTGCTCAAGATAATCAACCTGCTGTTGATATTCATGTACTACAAGGTGAAAGACCAATGGCAAGAGACAATAAATCATTAGGTAAATTCTTGCTTGATGGTATTCCTGCAGCAATGAGAGGTGTTCCTCAAGTTGAAGTTACATTTGATATCGACGCAAACGGTATCGTAAACGTTTCTGCAAAAGATAAAGCAACAAATAAAGAACAAAAAATAACAATTACAAATTCTTCAAATCTTTCTGAATCAGATATTGATAAGATGGTAAAAGAAGCCGAAGCAAACGCACAAGAAGATAAGAAGAAAAAAGAAGAAGCAGAAATCAGAAATAATGCTTCAAGTATGATAACTTCTGCTGAAAGAATCAAAAAAGATTTTGAAGGCAAAATTTCAGAAGATGATAAGAAAAAACTTGATGAACAAAAAGATGCCGTTAAAAAAGCATTAGATGAAAACAAATCAGCAGATGAAGTTAAGAAGTTGTCAGATGAATTACAACAAACAATATTCTCAATTTCACAAAAAGCATATGAAGCAGTACAAAAAGAAGAAGCTCCAAATGCTGAAAATACATCATCAAACGAATCAAAATCAGAAAATAAAGATGACGATGATATAATTGATGCAGAATACACTAAAGAATAATTTATCAGATAAGTAAATTAGGAAAAAAAGCGAGGTTGGTTAAAGCCAACCTCGCTTTTTTATTACAGTAAATTCTATAAATTTAGTAATCTTCTTTACTGGCCATTTCAAGCATGTAATAAGTCATATAAGCTCCAAGTGCTACTGCTTTTGGGTCTAAGTCCGTATTATTTGCAACTTCCAATATCGCAGTATTTACTTCAGGATTTTCTTCTTTTAAATATTGAACCATTTTTTTTCTCCAGCCGTTTATGTCCTGAAAAACTTCGGCATATGTCAGTGTTGAATGTTCTTCTGTTATCATTGGAAGCATAGTTTTATCCCTTTCTTTTTTTTAATTATATCGGTTTTTAACAATTTTGGCTATATGCTTTACATCTTTTCTCATTTTTTATATCATTAAATAAGAGGGAATTATAAATGACTGATGAGTTAAATGAAAAAGTAATCAACTTATTTCAAAAACATAACAGATCAAAGAATGATGTTCATGATGATGTAATCAAATTCTTTGAAGGTTTTCATTATGTTAAAATTTCAAGAGATAAAAATGGTAAAAAATTTAAATATGACTATTTAAAACAATATGCCGAAAATTGTCATTATATAGTTCGTGTAATGAGAAAAGTAAATGGCGAAGTTATTTTATATAACTACGATGTGCCAAATACTGATTTATACAAGTTTTTAGAAAAATTTGAAAACAATACGCTTAACGGAATGATTATTGAAATAGATAAATATTTTCCTGATGGCTTAGCTTAAATATCTAATTAAGTATGGAATTTATAGAAAAATATCACGAAAGTTTGTATTCATGTAACAAGCCGTATCAGTACATTGGCGGTGAATTTTTGTCGTTCAATAAAGATTTTGACAGTGCAAAAATAAAAGTTGCTTTTGCTTTTCCTGACAAGTACGAAATAGGGATAAGTAATCTTGGTCAAAGAATTTTATATTCTATAGTAAATGAGCAAGAAAATTATATGGCAGACAGGGTTTATGCGCCGGAAAAAGATTTTCAGCCAAAAACTCTTTACGGTTTTGAAAGTAAAAGGGATATTAAAGATTTTGATATGGTAGGATTTTCAATACAGTATGAATTATCTTATCCGACTATTTTAAAAATGCTGGAAATGTCTGATATTCCGTATAAAAATTCAGACAGAGACGAAAAATCTCCGATAATTATTGCAGGCGGTCCTTGTACTTTTAATCCTTTACCGATGAAAGATTTTATTGACTGCTTTGTAGTTGGTGACGGCGAAGAAGTTATTTTGGAAATTTGTAAAATTTTAGAAGATTATAAAACTTCATCCCGCGAAGAAAAAATTAAAAAATTATCGGAATTAGACGGAGTTTGGTGTTCAAAATATCCTAAAAAAGTTACAAAAAGAATTGTTCAATTAACTTATGATAATGCATTGAAAAAATATCCTGTTCCGTTTTCAACATCGGTTCACGACAGAGCAATAACAGAAATTCGTCGCGGATGCACAAGAATGTGTCGTTTCTGTCAACCGGGACATGTTACGCTTCCCGTAAGAGAAAGAAAAGCTGAAGATATTATCAGAATAACAAAAGAACTTGTTGAAAATACCGGATATAACGAATATTCATTGCTTTCTTTATCATCAAATGATTATACAAATATAAATGAAGTGATAAAAGAATTAAATTGTGAATTTAAAAATAAAAAAGTTTCCGTATCGTTACCAAGTCAAAGAATTGACGGATTTAATCTTGAACTTGCAAATTTAACGCAGGAAGTAAGAAAAGCTGCAATGACATTAGCACCCGAAGCAGGAAGTCAAAGACTCAGAAATGTAATTAAGAAAAACATAACAAGAGAACAAATTATTGATGTGGCTTTAGAACTTTATAAAAACGGCTGGTCAAAAATAAAATTTTATTTTATCGCGGGGCTTCCGACAGAAACTCTTGAAGATATGGAAGAAATGGCGAAACTTTTAGGAACAATTCGCTGGAAACAAAAAGTGATGAAAAAAGAATTAGGCTTAAAACATTCTTTGGATATAACCTGTACACTTTCTGTTTTTGTTCCAAAACCTCATACTCCGTTTCAGTGGGTTTCTCAAATGCCAATTGATGAAGTTTTGGAACACATTCATTATTTAAAAGACTGTCTTAAACCAATAAAAGGAGTTAAAATAAATTATCACGAACCGTTTATTTCTCAAATTGAAGCTATTCTTACAAGGGGCGATGAAAATTTGGGTAAATATATTGAAGCCCTTTATAAAAACGGATGTTATCTGGATGCTTGGGGGGAATATTTTAGTCAGGATATCTGGAAAAATACGGCAGCTGATTTGGGAATAAATCTTGAAGAATTAAGTACAAAACAATATTCTTTGGATGAAGAACTTCCTTGGGACTTTGTAAATACAGGTCTTGATAAAGAATGGCTTGTTGTAGATTATAAAAAAGCATTTAATGAAGCTTTAACTTCTGATTTTACTCCTACTTGTGAACAGCATTGTGTAAATTGCGGAGTTTGTAAAAATTTAAAAGTTAAAAAAGTATATGATGAAAAATATACAGCTAAAGAAATAAAAACAGAACAAAAGGAAATTAATAAAGATACTGTTTACAGATATCGTTTAAAAGTTACTAAAAAAGGTAATTTAAGATATTTTTCACATTTGGATTTTCAAAATTTATTTATAAAATCAATGAGCCGTACAAAATTTGATATGGCATTTACCTGCGGATTTAATCCGACAATGAAACTTTCTATGGGTGTTGCTCTACCGTTATTTGTTGAAAGTGACTGTGAATTAATTGATTTTGAATGTTATAACGATTTGACTGAACACGAAATAAAATCGGAACTTTCAAAATATTTACCACAAGGATGCGAAATAAAAGAAGCTTATAAAATAGAAAAAAGTGCAAATTCTATCGATACAACAGTAAGTTGGGCTGAATATGAAATAAAACTTTTTAAAGATGATGTTTGTAATTTAAAATCTTTCATGTATAATTGTGATAGAGTTTTATCTTCTCCTGAAATTTTAATCGAGAAGAAAAACAAAAAAGGTTTAATAAAAACATTAAATATAAAACCATCTGTGAAATCATACAGATTTGAAGGTGAAAAACTGTTTATAATCCTAAAAACAGGTCAACAGTCAGAAATTCCGCCCGTAAGAGCAGATGTACTTATGAACCTTATTGATGAAAAACTAATCTTTGATATAAAACGTATCAGATTCTTAGATGACAATTTAGAAGAAGTTTAATATATAAAGGAAAAAATTTTTATGAAAAAACAACAAGTATCAAATTTTGAAGAAGGAAAGAAAATTGTAATTGCTGAAAGAGATAACATTGCCGCTTTAATGGAAGATGGTAAAGTAAGTGAATTTTTCATTAACAGAGGAGAAGTCCTTTTAGGCGATGTATATTTAGCAACTGTAGAAAACATATTACCAAGTATTGATGCGGCATTCGTAAACGTAGGATATGACAAAATGGGCTTTTTACATGCACAAGATGTTATGGGAAAAGGCGCATTACAAGATAAATTATCACCAAAACAAAAGTTGATAGTACAAGTTACAAAAGAACCTACAGGACATAAAGGTCCTCGTGTAACAACAGAAATAAGCTTACCTGGAAGATTTTTGGTATTAATTCCGTCAGAAGCAGGAATTAATGTTAGTAAAAAAATTGAATCAGTTAAGGAAAGAGCAAGACTAAAATCAATAGTTAGCCTTTTAAAACCTGTAGGATTAGGTGTAATTATAAGAACAGAAGCAGAAAACCAAACAGAAGCTGATATTCAGGAAGATTTAGAAATACTTTTGGAAAAATGGAACAATATCATTACAGCATCTGAATCTCTTGAAGCTCCAAATCTATTATGCAGAGACCAAGATTTGTTGTATAGAGTAATTCGTGAAGCATGTACTGAAGATGTAAAAGAAATCCTTGTTGATACAGCTTTTGCACTAAATCGTGTTCAAAATTTATTGTTAAACTGGCACATGAATAAAGATATAAAAGTTGAATTATACAAAGGAACAGAACCTTTACTAATAGCAACAAACATACACAAAGAAATAAAAGCTGCACTTCAAATTAAGGTAAATATGCCGTCAGGCGGTTATTTATTCATTCAACAAACAGAAGCATTAACGGTAATTGATGTAAACTCAGGTAAATTCGTAAGTGCCGGAACACAAGACGAAACTATATTGAAAACAAATATAGAAGCCGTACATGAAATAGCTCGTCAATTAAGATTAAGAAATATCGGCGGTATGGTAATTGTAGACTTCATTGATATGCTTTCAAGAGCAGACAAACTTGCTGTTATGGAAGAATTAGAAATAGCATTTGAGGCAGATAAAGCAAAACCTCAAGTAGGTCAATTATCTGATTTAGGACTTGTAGAATTAACAAGACACAGACAAGGTCAAAGTTTATCAGAAATATTTGCTAAAAAATGTCCTCACTGCCAAGGTGCGGGTTATATAATGGAAGATTTCAAATTCTCATCACCTGTTGCAGAAGGTGAATACAGAGCTAAAGCAGCAAAAATGAAACTTCCTGTAAGCAATTTTAAGAAAAACAACAATAACAATAATAATAACAATTACAAAAATCAAAATGACAGACAAAAACAAGAACAAAGAGAACCAATTGAACAAATTGAATCATATGAAAATCCGTCATTAGTTGCTCAAGAAGAAACAACACAAATTAAAAAAGAAAAGAAACAAAAAGGAAGAAAAAATAATAACAAAAAACAAATTCAAGAATTTGTAGAAAATTCTCAAATTGAAACTGCAGATGTTGTAATGAGTCCGATTGAAGAAATTACACCGATTGTTGAAGAGCAACAACCGATAGCAGAAGAAAACAATATTGCAGAAAATGTTGAAATAAACGAAGAACAACAAGCTCCGCAGGAAGAACAACAACCTAAAAAAGGCAGAAGACCTAACAGAGGCGCTAAAAGAAAAACAAATTCAAGAAAAAAATCAGAGTAATATGATTAAATCAAAATTAAAAAAACTAATAATTTTAACAGCAATAGTAATACCGTTATTTTTCGGTATTACTGTTTTTGCTGTTGATGACGAAATCAGTGATATAGAAATATTGACAAAAACCCCTGTAACCGGAATGGCAGGAACAACTCCGGTTGCAAATGTTCAAACACAAAAAGATGAAGGTGTAATAAAAGATATTGACGATATACCTGATAGCGATAGATTTAAAACTTCAAAACCAAATGTTTTATTAAAATTTTTCATTGCTATTGCATGGGTTGTAATGTCATCTTTAATAATATATTTTTCACTTATATCATATAAAAAATTATCAAGTAAACCAAAATTTGGTATTGATGTTGAAGAAAATACGCTTGATTCACCTAAAAACTTTAAAGATGCAATAAATCTGTTTATAAAGAAAACAAGAGACTAAACTTCATCAAGCAAATTATTATATATATCTACTGTTAATTTGCAGATTTTTAAATTTCTGTCGCAAAGACTCTTTAAGGTCGCTTTATAGCAATTAATCAGAGTTTTATTTAGACCGTTTTCTTGTTCTAATAATTCTCTGTTGCATTTGCACCATTCGCAATCACGAGTTTCGGTTTCAATTTTATCCGCCAAAAAAATTATTTTTTCAAATAATGTCATATTAATTTTACCTAAAGTATGCCATCTTATTGCAGATAAAATTTCTTCATCATTTACACCAAATTGCGTTTTTGCCAAAAAAGCACCAATAGGTGCGTGCCAAGTTTTATAATTTATTTTTTCTTCTTCCAAAATATCAATTTTATCAAAATAGGATTTAGAAACCTCTTTGCTAAAACATTTTGCACAATCATGAAGTAATCCTGCAAGATATGCTTTTTCAGAATCAACACCATATTTCAAAGCCAATTCTTCAGCACAACTTGCAACACCTAAAGTATGTCTGTATCTTTCATCGTCAAGGTTTGATTTTAACCATTCAGCTATATCTTTAAAATTTTCTTTTATTGTTTCCATTGTATTAATTAATTTATTAAAGAAGTTTATGAGGCTTTTGTTCTTGTTCTTGTGATTGCTCTTGTGTTTGTTCTTTAGGTTGTTCCTGTGTTGCTTCTTTATTTTCTTCTGCTTCAGGTTTTGGTTTGTAAAGTTCATGTTCTCTGATGTATTCTATTACATTTTGAGGAACTAAACCTGTAATAGGTTTACCTTTTTTTACTCTTGAACGAATAACTCTTGAAGACAAATCTATGAAAGGTAGTTTTGCCATTTCAAAATCATAACCTTGTTCTTTTAAATAATCAAAATAATCTAATTTTAAGTCTTTTTCGCGAAGGAAAACAATAAATTTAATTATTTTTTTAAGTTCTTCAGCTTCATACCAAGTATCAAATTCTCTAAAAGCGTCAGAACCGATAATAAAGTTTATTTTTCCTTCAATTCCAGGATAACGTTTGTAAAGCTCTTGAATAGTAATATAAGTATAAGAAAATCTTGAATTACTGTATTCAATACTGCTCATATTATATAAACTTTCATTGGCAATAGCCATTTTAACCATATTTAAACGGTGATGAGCAAGTTCATCATCAATTTCTTTATGAGGCGGCTTATACGCAGGAACAAAAAGTATAACATCAAAATCATAATTACTTCTGACATAGTTCGCAACAGCTAAATGAGCGTTGTGTATAGGGTTAAATGTACCAAAATATACACATAATTTCATACTAAAAATTGTTCCTTATAAAAATACCGTATTTATTTTACAAAAAAAAACCCAATTTGTAAACAAATCAGGTATTACATTAAAACTTATTTAAGGTAATTAATGTTTTAAAATGCGTGTGAGTAAGTGTTAGTTAGTGTGTGTTTAGTTTAATTTCAAATCTACTTTATTGTTAAAGGCAATCATATTCATATAGGAGAAGAGCATCTCCGATCTATCCTCATAATCATCTTTAACAAGTGGTTTTGGATTATCGACAACCATATCAATTTTTTCTTGTATAGGACTAACCTTTAATTTACTAAAAGGCATAAATAAACTCCTCACATAACTCTCTACATATCTATAAAAAAATTTTTTTATTGCCAATTTCAGCATGTTTAAATTTTGTTACATAAGTTAACAAAAACTGCTAAAACCATGAATAATAGGCAATTTTCATGTAAAAACAGTTTTTATATAAGTAAGGTTAATTATTTTTGGTGGTTAAATTGGTTCAAAACGTAGGTGCAAAATCATATAGATATCCGCAAAAAGACTTGCAAGTTCTTGCAAGATATGCTAACGGTTTGGAAGTTAACCCTAAAAAAGAAAAAATTACTGATGGTTTAACAGTAATGAACATAATGTCTTATCCATTAACAATGTCAGCATATGACGGTTACAAATGGGTAAAAGAAAACAAAGGCAATTACAGAGAAGCATTTAAAGCTGTAACATCAGAAGCAAAATCTGCTAATAATATCTTAAAACAATCTGGTATAAAAGGTGTTTTAAGAAATGTAGATGCAAAAAATGTATTATCATCAATACCTGAAGAAGAATATTTAAAAACATTATCTTCAGCAACTCAAGATTTATATAAAAAAGCTCAATCATATGCAACTGCAGCATCATCAAACACAGGAAATATAAAAGAAGCATTAAAACAAGCAAACCAAAAATTAACCGAAGCAAATGCAGCTGCATACGCTGAAAGAGCCGCAGGAACTGGCATTTTTACAAAAGCAAAAAACATTTTAGGAATCACTGCCGTAAACAAAGGCTTAAATAATTTAGCTACAAAATCACCTGTATTTTCAAAATGTTTAGACGCATACAGAAATGAATCAGGAACATTTATGTTAGTTCTTGAAGGTGGTATGGAAGCTGCAACAAACGTTGTACCAACATTTAAACAATTAGGTGCAAAAAGAGGTTTCAAACAATTGGCTAAATCAGCAGTAACAACTGTTTCATCAGTAGCAGGGTGGGTTGCAGGTTCAGCTTTAGGTTCAAAAGTTGGCAGCATTATAAAAGCTGCAACAGGTTCAACAAAATTAGGTGCTATTCTTGGTGTATTCGCAGATAAAGCTTGTTCTTATATCGGCGGTTCAATAGTTCAACATTTTGCATCAAAAGGCGCTCAAAAATTAGTTGGTAAATCAGAATTAGAAAAAGCTAAAGAAGAAGAAACAATAGCACTTGCTGAAATGGCACAAAATGATGAAGAAGTTCTACAAGCTTTATTAGTGGCAGCTAATGAGAGAATGGAAGCTGAAGGAATAGATAATCCAAACTACCAAGCAGTACAAGAAGCTTGTCAAAACCTTGTAGCAAGCCAACAACCATCACCAATGTTGACAAGAGAACAATTAGCACAAGCTGCTCAAGCTTTAGAAGATAATCAACAACCAATTGTTCAACCTCAACAAACAACATCTTCAAAACAAGATTCTGAAAGAGCACAAGCTGCTTTAAAAAATTCAGAAGCATTTATGACAAAACTTGAAGCATTAATGAAATAATAAAAAAGGGTATTTAAAATACCCCTTTTTTGTATAATTTAATTTGTAGTTTTATTATTTAATAGCTTTTTGAACTCTGTAAAGCGCCGTATCCTTGCCTATAACTTCAAGGGTTCCAACCATATCAGCACCTCTTGTTCGTCCTGTTACAGCGGCTCTTATTGCCCACATTGTTACTTTTGGTTTTATCCCTTTTTCTTTATAAAATCCTCTGAAAGCTTCTAACTTTTCATGAAGATTTTCTTCTGTCCAGTCCCAATCTTTAGCTTGTTCAAGGAATGTTTTTAATACATCTTGAGAAACTTCAGTATCTAAAACATCAGCCTGTGCCTGAGGATCAATTTCAACATCTTTTCCAAAGAAATATGTAACATCATTTGTTATATCAGATAACAATGTTAATGGTTCACGAGTAATTTCAACCATTTTTGTGTATTGTTCATCAGTTAATGATGATAAATCATAATCTTTCAAAAATGGTTTTAATTTTTCTTTTAAATCTTCTATATCAAGCATTTTGATATATTGGCTGTTCATCCAGTTCAATTTATCATATTCAAAAATTGAATTTGAAGAAGAAACTTCACCAATTCTAAAATCTGCTGCAATTTCTTCAACCGGTTTTATTTCAACACCATCAGAAGGTGCCCAGCCTAATAATGCAACAAAGTTAATCAACGCATCTGTTAAATAACCTTTTTCAACGAATTCAGAAACTGCAGTTGCACCATGTCTTTTTGAAAGTTTACTTCTGTCCGGTGCCAAAATCATTCCCAAATGTCCGAATTTTGGAACTTCTGCGCCTAAGGCCTCATAAATTAAAATTTGTTTGAATGTGTTTGAAATATGGTCTTCACCTCTGATTATGTGAGAAATTTTCATCAACATATCATCAATTACAACAGCAAAGTTGTAAGTAGGTGAACCGTTTGATTTCATTATTACAAAATCACCGATTAAACTTACATCTTGGTGCAAATCACCTTTTACCAAATCTTCAAAATGAACTATTGGTGATTCATGGAACGCTTTTTGTGCTTTTTCAACAGAAAATCTTATTGCAGGTTTTCTACCTTCTGCTCTTAATTTTGCTTTTTCTTCTTCTGTTAAATTTTCACATTTTTTAGAATAAACATAAGCTTTTTTATTTTTAGCAGCTTCTTCTTTTTCTGCTTCTAATTCTTCCGGCGTACAGAAACATTCGTAAGCAAAGCCTTTGTCCAAAAGTTCTTGAACATATTTAGGATAAATATCAAATCTTTCTGATTGAGTATATGGACCGTAGTCTCCGCCAACATCCGGACCTTCATCCCAATTTAAACCTAAAGCCTTTAAGCTATCAAAAATATTGTCAATATACTCTTGGCTTGTACGTTCAGCATCTGTATCTTCAATTCTTAAAACGAATTTACCGCCATGTTTTTTTGCAAACAAATAATTAAACAAAGCTGTTCTCGCAGTACCTACATGTAAATTACCGCTTGGAGACGGTGCTATACGAACTCTTAAGTCTTCCATTTTTCCTTCTTTCTAACTTCTTGTTTTAATTTCTTCTAATATTTTTTCTACAAATTCATCAACAGTCATTGTGCCAATTTGTCCAACGCCTCTTTGTCTAACCGCTACAGAATTTGCTTCAATTTCTTTATCACCAACGATCGCAACATAAGGAACTTTCTTATCTTGTAAATTTTCTCTTATTCTGTAATTCATACTTTCAGAGCGATCATCAAGATATGTTCTAATGTTGTTTTCTCTTAATTTTTTATAAACTTTTTCAGCAAAGTCGATATGTTTTTCGTTTGAAATAGGAACAACCGCAACTTGTGTCGGCGCCAACCAAGTAGGGAATGCGCCTGCATAGTGTTCGATTAAAATACCATGGAATCTTTCCATTGAACCAAAAATAACTCTGTGTAACATAACAGGGGTTTTTAGTTCACCGTCTTTGTCTTGATATTTAATATCAAATCTTTCAGGCAAGTTGAAATCAAGTTGAATAGTTGCACATTGCCATGTTCTTCCTATTGC
>CADCPD010000031.1 GCA_902803265.1 uncultured bacterium
AAGTCCCATTAAAAATGGAATAAATGTTTCACCTTTTGAATTTTTGTGTTGGCAGTAAATATGAGTTTCTGCACCGGCGTGGAATGAATTTATTTCATATTTTATTCCCAGTTTTTTTGCTGCTTTTTCAAAAACTTCAGGAATATATGTATCATTTGATTTTTCAAAAGCAGGCATTTTTTGTTTGAATTCGGCGTCAGCTTTTGCTATTCCTTCATATTTTTGGTTAAATTTATCGACAATTTTCATTATTTTGTCGATTAATTCATTTTCTTTGGCTAAATCTGCGCTTCTAATTGAATATGTAGCTTCAGCATGCGGATTTAAAACATTTGTAACATTTAAATCTCCACCTTTAATTCCACCTAAATTAATTGATGTTACAACTCCAGTTTCGTCTTGATAATAGACTCCTTGAGGTATTTCATTACAAAGTTCTGCCATTAATTTTGCTGCGTTAGGCTTTGTTTTGTCTGCAATTTCAATACCTGAATGACCACCTTTGCAGTTAATTTCTATGTGTCCGTTGCAGTAGCTTGCTCCTGAAACCTGTAAAACTCCAAATTCATCAGCATCACAAACAATAACATACTTTGAATTTAAATTATTAAAATCGAAGTTTTTAATACCGCTCATCCCATTTTCTTCGTCTCTGGTAAATACAACTTCAAGTCCTCCATGCTTCATATCAGATTTTTTTGTATCTTTCAATAGTTTTAAAGCGGCTGACATTCCAAATTTATCATCACCTCCTAAAGTTCTGCCTTGTGCGTGTATAAAATCTCCGTCTAAAACAGGATTTACAGGAGAATCATCACCTACTACATCCATGTGAGATGATAATGCCATAAGAGGTTTTGTTCCATCTGTTGCCGGCAATTTAATAATTACGTTGTTATAGCTGTCTGTCATAAAGTTAATATTTTCTTTTTTACAAAATTCTTTTACCCATTCAACAACTTTTTCTTCATGTAGTGATGGTGATGGTATACTCGTTAAATTATAAAATATATCTATTAATTCACTTTCTTTTCTTAAATTTTCCATAGTTTTCTCCAATATTATCTTCCTCTAAAAAATCTTTGTCCTGTTCCGCCTTTTCCTATCGGAACTCTAACAGATCTCATACATTTAGGGCACTTACCAACATATGCTGTGCCTTCTTTATTTTTGTATATTCTTGCATAAACATGACAGCATTCAAAGGTTATACCTAAAAAAGATTTTTTTTCTCTTTTTTGTTCTTGATTTTCATCGTTGTCATTGTCAAATTGGTCATCATAAAAATCAAACATTTGCTATCCTATTTATCAGTCTTGTATGCACTTACTTTTTTTGGAACAGTAACTCTGCATTGTGATGCATCAAATGCGCTGCATGATAATATTTTTTTGTATTTATCTGCAAAATGTGCGTAATCAAATATAATTACTCCACCTAAATTACATTTTCTTGTTTCGTGAACTTGTCTTATTAAATCTTCTTCGGCACCACCCATAAATGTTACGAATAATCCTGCATATAATTTTGTATTTGAATTACTTAAGTATCTATTGAACTCATGAACCATCTGAATCATTGTTTTTGGATCACATGTTAAAAATAACGGTGTAAAGCCATCAACTAGCCCAGCTTGTGCCCATTTGTTCCAGTTTTGTTGTTTTACATCAATAGCCTGTTTTAAATTTGGGAATACAACAGCTGTGTAGAATACTTTATTTGCTCTGCATAGACAGCTTACTTTTTGAACCATTTGTTCAATTTTATTCTGTCTGTATTTGCACCATAAATCCCATCTATAATCTTTTGTTGTTATGTCATATGGATCAACACCATACATACCTTTAAATTCTTCTCGTGCAAATTTTGTATATCCCCAGTTAGAATCTATGTGACCGGAATAATTACCAGCTATAGATTGCGGATATCTTATGTAATCAATGTTAATTCCATCAGGTTTATAATTAATTACAATTTCTTTTAGTAGTGCTAAAGCAAAATCTTGTACTTCAGGATTTGCAGGGTCTAAAAAGTAACCGTTGTGTTCTGAAATTGAAGGATGAAGTCCTTCCTTATTTGCATTAGCTCTGTTAACATTTGCCCATTCAGGATGTTTGGCAAGTATTGAATCAGGGTATTGTGAAGGAACTTTGTTTCCTACATAGAACGTTTCAAACCAAACATTTACTTTTATGTTGCGTTTGTGTGCTTCCTCTATCCAAATTCTTAGTGGATCAATACCTACAAAACATTCATTTTGCGGAATAAAACCATAGCTTTTCATTACATTACTTGGATAAATAGTTTTCCCATGAAAGAATGTTTCCAAAAATACGTTATTAATACCGTTTTTTTGTAAATCGTTTAATGTACTAATTATTGCTGTTTTTGATGTAGACGTCGGTCGTATCCATACACCTTTTAATTCGTTTTCTTTGTATGGTACGGCACTTGCAATTGCACCGTTGGCGTGTTCAATTGAAAGTGTTGAATATTTTTGAACATTTATAGGACTGTGTTTAGCTCTGCGTAAGTAGTAATTAGCTCTTGAAATATAGGCTTTTGATAGTGAAGAATCATAATTTAATAAATTGCTTTGATAGTAATCTATCATTGCATTTGCTTCATTGATTTTTTCTTGTGCATCATAAATAAAACTTTCAGATGTAATATAGGCATAAATATTTTTATTATATTTATCTATGTATATCTTGGTTCCAACCATAAGATTTTCATTCATCCATTTTTTAGCTTTTCCATGGCCGCTTATTACAAATCCGTTAGTTGGAATTAGGGAATCTGCCCCACTTAGACTTACAACTGTATTTCCTACAACAATAGCTTCTCCTCCATATTCATTTGTTCCTGTACTTGTACCAAATTTTGGAGTATATATTACCAATTGATTTGCACCTCTTAATCCCGGATAGAAACTACCTGTCGGATTATTTGTACTAGAGGGATCAATTGCACTAATTTTAAACATTTCTTGTGAAAAAATTACTTCATGTCGTTTGCTATTATATGGTTCCCACGGATTGTTATTGCTAAAATCAAGTGATTTAGCATTTGCTTGTGAAAATAATCCCAAAATAATTACAAATACAAATAAAAAATAAATTTTTTTTGTCATTAAATTGTATCTCCAATATCCCTCTTCAATTATATAATAAAATTATAATTAATTTTTTATCTCATCTAATTAGTGTATTTTGTTCTTATCTTTTGTGTTTTTTAATAAATCTTTTGCTCTTTGATAATGAAATTTTGAGTTGTTTAATTCCCCTAATTTTGCATTAACAACTCCTAATCGTAAATTTAAATCGGCATTGTTTTCCATGCCGTACTCGTATGCATAATTATAAAATTTAAGTGCATTTCGATAATCTTTCTCATCTTGATAAAATAAACCATAATAATAGTTAACGAGTGGATTTTTTAAACCTAAATTTAACCCTCTATCCAAAAATGCTTTTGCATGTTCTGGTTTATGCATTTTGCCGTAAATATGTCCAAGTGTTGCCATAACTTCCGGATCAGCAGGATAAATCTTTATGAGAGTTTGATATGCGCCTGCTGACATAGCATAGTATTTCTTTTGCTGATTTTTGTCCTTAGCTTTTTTTGCAACATCCAAATATTCTTCTGCTTTAGTTTTCCATTCGTTATAATTGAAACTGCTGTAGTCGATATATACCCCATCATACTCAACACTTCCTTCCAAGGCGTATACAAAATTTGAAAATAAAAACAGATATGTGAGTAATATAATTATTTTTATGTTTTTCATATAATTTGCTTAATAATTCACAACAATAACTATTATAGCATGAAGTTTTTTTGTATCATGATTTTATTCGGGGGTGGATTTGGCAGAACTGACTTATATAATAATTTTTACGATTTTATCATTTTTGTTCGCTGTTGCATCTCTTGTTGCAGGCTACATTTGTGCTTATCGTAATGAATCTGATGAAAAATCTCAAATATATGAATGCGGGATGAAGTTGTTCTCTGATGCT
>CADCPD010000032.1 GCA_902803265.1 uncultured bacterium
ATCTAAATCTTCTTCTAAAACTTCAACTTCGTATTCTGCACAGACTTTTTTAATTACATCAACATCTATTAATTGGTTAACCGTCGCCATAACACCATTTAACATCAAGAACTTAACAATGTCTGCAGGAGTTTTATTTAATTTTTCTGATAACTCACTTATTGTCATTGCCTTATCAACAACAAGTTGTTTTACTTCAGCAATTTCTTCCTCTTTATGAGATTTTTTCTTATGCTTTTGAGCAGCAGCTTTCTCTAAAGAAATTCTTTCTTGTTCTTCTTCTTTAGAAATTTTATCTTTTTGCTTTGATTTTGAATCTTTTCGTTTAAAACCGCCTTTATTTTCATAAATATCTTGAGAAATTATATGACGTTGAATAGGCTTTTTATACTTATCCTCAGCTGCGGTTTGCGCAGGTTGTTTTGCTTTTGATTTTTCAATTTCTGAAGACTTTTGAACCTTATTGTCACCAGATTTTGCAATCGGAGCACGTCTTACTATTTCAAGTTTGTTTTCTACAGGTCTAGGTCTTACAACCTCAACTTTTGGTTTTTCTACCCTTTCAACTTTTTCAATGCGTTCTACTCTCTCAACTCTTTCAACTCGTTCTATTCTCGAAACTTGTTCTGTTTTTGGTGAAACTTTTTCTACAGATTGAGATTTTGGTTTTTCTTCAGGCTCAGAAACTTCAGTTTTTTCAACTTTTATTACCTCAGGCTTAACCTCAGCATTGGGAACATCCGTTTTTACTTTTTTAACAATAAAAGCTTTAGGTTTTTTAGCCACAACACTTGAACCACCTGAGATAAAATCTTTTAATTTTTTAACTTGTTCAGGCGTAACAGAGCTTGAATGAGCTTTCACAACAATTTGGATTTTAGCGAATTTTTCTATGACTTCCTTACTTGTAAGCCCTAATTCTCTTGCTAACTCATTTACTCTAATATTGTCCGTCAATTAATTGTCCTTTCAATTTATCAGGTACTTGTACTTTTAGCACTCTTGATAATTTATTTTTTATAAAAGATTTCTTTATACAGTCATGATTATAACAAAGATATGCTGATCTGCCAAATGTTTTTGAATCAGGGTTTACAATAAGCACCCCATCCGTATTTCGACGAGTTAACCTAATCATCTCATTACGATTTTTCATTTGCCCGCAGCCAACACATTTACGTTTTATATCAGCCATATATAAATTATATCACAAACATATATAATACAAATTTTTATAAAATTTATAATTTTCTATGAATTTCTCTTAATAATAATTCTTCAAATGATTTTTTTTGATTTTTTGTTGTTTTAGGATCATTTATTAAAATACAAAATGCATATTTGTTACCTTTTCTTGTTACAATATATCCTGCTAAACCGCTAACATCTGACAAAGTCCCGGTTTTTGCATATAAATTACCTTTTAAAAAGAGCATTCTATTTTTTAATGTTCCTACTTCAAGATCAGGTTGCGCAAGTAATGTCGTCAAATTTTCATATCCGTAATTTATTAAAGACTGAACGAGATAATCTGTCATGAATTTTGTTGTAACAAGATTATTTTTAGAAACACCACTACCATCAACTATTCTTACATTTGACAAATCTATAATATTTGAAGAACAAAAATCTTCTATCACTGAATAAGATTTGTTAAAAGTTCCCTGTCCGCCGGCATATTTTGCTCCGGCTAATTTAAATACAGTTTCTGCAACAAAATTATTTGAATTCCAAAATATATCACGTTTAGCAGAATCAATAGGATGAGTTATTTCACCTATCAATTCAACATTTTGTTTTGGAAGTTTTTTACTTACTATATCTCCGTAATAATGCAATTTATTTAATTTCAAACATTCTTTTAATCTTAGTTTAAAATAATTTTCAACATCATTCACAGGAACTCGAATATTAGTTTGTGATAAAATTGTACCTTCTAACGTAATTTCATTAGGTGATATGTAATTTTTTCTTGATAACTTAATATCATTTTTTTCTCCATTTTTAAGATAATTCATAAATAAAATCGGATAAAATACATCAGTTTCAACTTGAGGAGGTTGATTTTCAAGAGGAGTCAATGTAATACTCATTAAATTGCCATCAATATTATATGCACTAAATTTCGGCATAAGAGGATTTAAATCATCGTCCCATTGCCAGCCTTCACCCCA
>CADCPD010000033.1 GCA_902803265.1 uncultured bacterium
AATTTAAAAGAACGCTCTTTAAAATTACTTGCTAAATATCCGTTATATCAATAATAAGGAGAAATACTATTTTAATAAAAAATATTTCACAAACCCAAATAATAGGTGCAGTTATTTCATACATATTAGGTGTATTTATTGTTCCATGGATTATCGCTTTTTCTAAAAAAGAAGGATTAGTTGATGTTCCTAATGAAAGAAAAATTCATAAAATTCCTGTATCAAGACTGGGTGGAGTAGCAATTTGGTCAAGTACGATGCTTACCTTTTTGATATTAGTTCTATTAAGTTATTATCCTTATGGAAGTTTATTATCAGGAATTCTTTTAGGCGGTTCCTTGATGTTTTTATTAGGTTTAATCGATGATATCTATAACTTGAATGCCAAATTTAAACTTTTTATTCAAATTGCAATAGCAACACTTGTTTATCTTTTAGGCGTAAAGATTGATGTAATTTTTAATCCGTTCGGAGGCGCCTTTGAACTCGGATTATTATCTTATCCTATTACAATTCTTTGGATTGTAGGAATAAGTAATGCTATAAACTTTATTGATGGGGTTGATGGTTTAGCAGGTTCTGTAATTTCAGTCAATTCAATCACATTGGGTATAATTGCTGTTTCTATGATTCCGGCAAATCCTATTAGTGCGTTAATTGCTTTCATCTTGGCAGGTTCTACATTGGCATTTTTAACATATAACTACAACCCCGCAAAAATATTCATGGGCGATGGCGGAGCTTTATTTGCAGGATTTCTGCTTGCAACATTATCAATTGCAGGCGTTATGAAAACAGCAACTCTTGCTATTTTACTGCCATTTGTTATTTTAGTTGTACCAATTATGGATATAACATTCTCAAGCTTAAGAAGAATTTTAAAAGGTAAATCTCCTTTTGTTGCTGATGCGGAACATATTCACCACAAACTTTTAAAAGCAGGGTTTTCACAAAAGAATACAGTTGCCATTTTAACATCTGTTGCAATTGTTGGCGGCGCCATTGCTTCATATTCAGTTGGCTCAATAAAACATTATCTTATCTACATTTTTGCATTAGTTTTGATAATGTTTGCCTTAAGTTTAATCAATATTTATAACACTAAAAAGAATGATTAACTATTTTGAATACTGTAAGAAATTAACTATTTCAAGAGAAATTTCTTTTTGAAAATCTAAAGGAGCAGAACGCAAGTATTCAAAAGCTTCTGCAACTCTTTTTTCTTTATCATACCAGCGTCGCAGAATATATGTAAAAGCCTCTGTAAGAACATTTTCTTCATTTTTTATTCCAAAAGCTTTTGATTTTGTAATGATATAATCAGCACATTTTAATTGAATATCTTCTGCAGAATTTTTAATTAAATTAACTGCCAAACTAACGGTAGGATCAATGTCATACCAACGTTTTTGTTGTTCCATAGAAACCCTTATGAAATATAACTATTCGGTCTGCAATTAGAAAAATAAAGATTACATTTCTTGTAATTTTTCAATAATTGAGTAAGCAATTCCTTTTTGAACGTCAAAAGAACAGTTCTTAAGATACTCAAAAGATTCTTGCACAACTTTATTTTTATCATACCAACGTCTAAAGAAACTTTTTACTGATTCTTCTAATTGGTTATCAGCAATTTTAACACCATATTCTTTAGCTTTTTCAATGATAAGTTTTGCACATTCAACCTGAAGTTTTTCTTCAGATTTTTCCATTAAAGTAACCATGTAGCTTACTGTTTCATTTTTATCATACCAACGTTTTTGATTATCCATTTTTTACCTTTTATGTTAACTATTTTGAGTCCTAGTTTACCACATAATTATTTAAAAAACAATTATAAAATAAATTTTTACAAATTAAGTCCTATTAATAGTGTATTATATTTTTCATTATCTAAATTTTTAAATAATAAAGTTTTTTCTCTGCCTGTTTCTCCTTTTAAAATTTCAATATTTGATTTTGAAATTTTAAAAGTCTTTGATAAAAATTCTATTAAACATTTATTGGCTTTACCCTCAATCGGTTGAGCAGTTAATTTTATTTTCACTTCCGTTTCTGTTTTAATAATCTCACATTTTGAAGCATTGGGCGAAATTTTTAATTTAATTTTTAATTCCAATTTATTACTAAACCTCTTGTAAAAATATATTAATACGAGTAGAATAATTATACCATGACAGACGAAGATTTATTTGTTGATATAAAAAAATCACTTGAAGAACAAAATCGTTCACAAGAAGATATTAATAAAATAGAAAAAGCTTATGAATTTGCAAAACAAGTCCACAATGGACAATTTAGGGTTTCGGGAGAACCTTATATCATACACCCTGTTGAAGTTTTAAAAATTTTAGTTGGTTTAAAAGCAGATAATTCAACTTTAATAGCGGCACTTTTGCACGATGTTATAGAAGATACAGAAACAACTCCGGAACAAGTTCAAGAAATGTTTGGAGAAGATGTTTTAAGTTTGGTCCAGGGCGTTACGAAATTAAGCAAGTATCAATTTAAATCGAAAGAAGAACGCCAAGCGGAAAACTTCCGCAGAATGTTTATCGCAATGGCAAAAGATATAAGAGTAATCTTTTTGAAACTTGCCGACAGATTGCATAATATGAGAACGCTTAACTTTATGGCGACACAAAAGCAAAAACGTATTGCACAAGAAACTTTGGATATTTTTGCACCACTTGCAAACCGTTTAGGGATTGGTAAAATTAAAGCTGAACTTGAAGATTTATCGTTAAAATATCTTGAGCCTGATAAATATTATGAAATTGTTCAACTTGTATCTCAAAAAAAGGCCGAAAGAGAAGATACAGTAAATCTTCTGATAGAAAAAATTTCTGCCGATGTTGAAAAAAGCGGAATAAAAGCTCAAATTACAGGAAGAGCAAAGCACTATTACAGTATTTACAGCAAAATGAAACGATTAAATATTGCTTTTCATGATTTGTATGACATTACTGCTGTACGTGTAATAGTTGATACAGAAAAAGAATGTTATGAAGTTTTGGGATTAATTCACTCACAATTTAAACCAATACCCGGAAGATTTAAAGATTACATAGCAATGCCAAAAGGCAACTTATATCAATCATTACACACATCTGTAATCGGCCCTCGCTCAAAGCCTTTGGAAGTTCAAATAAGAACATGGAAGATGCATGAAATTGCTGAATATGGGGTTGCCGCTCACTGGAGATACAAGGAAAAAGGTTCACAAAAGGCAGACAATGCATCTGATATGCAATTCTCATGGATGAGAAAAATGGTTGAGTATGACAAAAACTCAAAAGATGCGGAAGATTACGTTAACCAAGTAAAAGTTGATATCTTTTCCGATCAGGTTTTCGTATTTACACCAAACGGAGATGTATTTGATTTACCAGTAAAAGCAACACCTGTTGATTTTGCTTACCGTATTCACTCGGATGTAGGTCACAGAACAATTGGAGCACTAATAAACGGAAGAATCGCACAACTTGATACAAAATTAAAAAATGGTGATATCTGCGAAATTTTAACTTCAAAACAAGCTGCACCACGCCTTGACTGGTTAAATTTTGTTGTAACAAAAGCCGCATCATCAAAAATCAGACAATGGTTCAAGAAAAATAAACGTGAAGACCACGTTGAAATGGGTAAAAATATTCTTGAACACGAACTTACAAAAGCAACTTTTGATGAACTTCTCAAAAACGGTGAACTTGAAAAAGTTGCAAATACGATGAATTACCAAACTTCGGATGATTTATTTGCAGCATTAGGTTATGGTGAAACTACAGTTAATAAAATCTTAAATAAAATCCCTAAACCTAAAAAAGAAGAAGACCAGGAAAGTTTAATTTCAAAATCTGCACAAAATAAACCTAAAAAAGCAAAAACAAAAGATGTTATCGGCTTAGAAGGTATGTTATATTCGTTTGCAAGATGCTGTTCTCCAATACCCGGTGAACCTATTGTCGGTGTTGTAACACGTTCCAAAGGGGTTTCTGTTCACAGATTAGACTGTAAAACACTTGAAAATGTTGAACCTGAAAGATTACTTGATGTTCAATGGGCAGGAAACAATTTACACAAAACATACAGTACAACAATAAGAGTTGAAACAAATGATAAACTTGGAATGTTGAAAGACATTATCTCTGCAGTTTCAGATAATAATACAAATATCAATTATGCAAATGTTAAATCTAAACAAAATAACATCGGTATTATTGAACTCGGTATAGAACTTGATAACATTAATACTTTGAGAAAAGTTATTGCATGTATTCAGTCACTACCTGATGTATATTCAGTAAAAAGAGTTCAGACAAGTTTTTCACATGCGCCCGAACAATTTGCAAAGAAAAACGTTAAGAAGAAACCGCCTAAAAATAAAAAGCCTAACCAACATTAATTAGCTTGAGCTTTAACGAAAAATTTTATGTATGGTCTTGTAAAAAATCGTTTTAATTTGCCGTAAAGTCTTACATGTGCAAATTGAATTATTTTTTTGTCTCCTGTTAAAATCTGTAATTCTCTTCCTCTTGAAGATTTATGAATAACAGTTCCTGCTTTTAAATCTTTATATTCATCATTTTGAGGCTCTATAATTCTGATTTTATAGGCATCCGGAGTAAAAAATTGATTTTTATACTCAAAATAGCATTTATACCAAGGATGAAAAGCTCTTACATGCGCAGAAATTTCTTCCGCAGTTTTTTCAAAGTCTATCATAACATCCTTTTCTGTTATATTAGGATAATAAGTAGCTCTGTCTTCGTTTTGAACAAGAGGAATTATAAAATCCTCATCCAAATCTAAAAGCAACTCCCCAACAGCTTCACGAGCTTTGGAAATAATTCGTTCTTTCAATTCTTTTGATGTATCATATTTTTTCACCTCAACTTCTCTTTGAAGAAGAATAGCTCCCGAATCATAATTTTCATCCATCAAATGAAAAGTTATACCTGACTTTTCTTCCATATGACGAATAACTTCTAAGTAAGGATTTGGACCTCTGAATTTTGGAAGTAATGATGGGTGAGCATTGATAAATGCAATTTTTGGAAGATTTATAATCTCTTTTTTTAATTTTTCACACCAAGTTCCCACGATAATAACGTCAGGATTTAGCTTTAAAATTTCTTTTTTAAAAGCTTCACTGTTTGCACTTTTAACCTTAATATCATAGAGATTATAACTTTTTATATAGCTGTAATCCGTTGTAGGAATAACAAAATCACGAATTTTATTTCGTAATGCATTATTTTTTACTGTTTCATATCTTAAAACTCCAACAACTTTACATTTTGCATCCAAAGCTCCTGCTATTAAATTAGCAAGCATTTCACCATGACCTATTATTACCACCTTAAGCATTATTTTTTTCTCTCCAATATTCAATATCTTTTTTTATTTGAAGTTTTAATTCGTTAACAGAAGAAAATTTCTTTTCATCTCTGATTTTTTCTTCAAATTTCACAACAATATCTTCTCCATAAATATCTTTATCAAAATCAAAAATATTTACTTCCAAAATTCTTTTATTCAAATTACTAACAGTAGGCTTAACTCCCAAATTAAGTATTCCTTTAAACTTTTTTCCGTTATAAAGTACAGACGCACCGTAAACACCATTTTTAACATCGATAATGTTTTTAGGATAAATAATATTTGCCGTTTTAAAACCAAGTGTTCTGCCTATTTGTTCACCTTTTACAATTTTATTTTTTATAAAAAATTCTTTACCAAGAAGCTGGTTTGCCTGTTTAATATTGCCTTCTGACAAATATTTTTTTATTAAAGTTGAACTTACTATTTCTCCGTTTATTGTCTCTGGTTCAATTTCAAAATATTTAAAATTAAATTCTTTTTCTAAATTTTTTAATAATTCACCATTACCTGATTTATTCAAACCGAAAGTATGATTAAACCCTGTTATTACAGCCTTTGGAGTAAAATTTTTCACAATTACGTTTTTTATGTAATCATAAGCTTCAATCTTTGCAATATTTTTAAAATCAACTACAAAAGCATAATCAACATCTAAATTTTCAATAAGTTGTAATCTGTCATTCAAAGACAAAATTGTTTTAACATCTTCTTTTTTAAAATGGTTTGCAGGAGAAGATTTAAACGTAATAACCGCTGATTTCAAATTGTTTTCTTTTGCAAAATTAACAGCTTTAGAAATAACTTTTTGATGAGCAATATGAACACCGTCAAAAAACCCCAATGCAACAACTAAATTCTTTTTCTCCTCAAAATCAGTCAGAATTTCCATAAGATAATTATAACTAATATACATCTTTTATTCATGATATTAAAAAAAATTTATAAAACTTTTTAGACAAAAAATATTTTGTATTTATAATATGAATAAAAAGGCAAGAAAAAGGATAAAAAAATGACAAAAACAGCAATAATAATACCTGCAAGATACGGTTCAAGCAGATTGGAAGGAAAACCTCTTTTAAAAGTAAATAATAAACCGATTATTCAATGGGTTTATGAAAAAGCAAAAACTGTTAAATCAGCAGATGTCGTAATAGTAGCAACCGATGATGAAAGAATTTTCAACGCAGTAAAAGAATTTGGCGGAGAAGTTGAAATGACATCAACAGAACACAAAAGCGGAAGCGACAGAATAAAAGAAGTATCAGACAGACACCCTGACTTTGAATATATTATTAATCTTCAGGGTGATGAACCTATGATAAAGGAAGAAATGATAGAAGCCGTTATTGATGGAGTAAAAAATCATAATGCCGATATATCAACACTTATAAGACCAATTGAAGATAAAACAGAAGCAGAAAACCCCAATCTTGTAAAGTGTGTAATTGATAATAACGGTTTTGCACTATATTTTTCTCGCTCAAAAATACCTTTTGAAAGAAAAGAAAATCCTGCACCATTTTACGGACATATCGGAATATATGGTTACACAAAAGAAGCTCTTGATAAAATGACAAAATCAGAACAAACTTCACTTGAAATAGCTGAAAGTCTGGAACAATTAAGAGCTATGCAGATAGGTATGAAAATCAAAACTTCAATTGTAAAAGAAAAACCTGTAGGTATTGACACAAAAGAAGATTTTGAAAACTTTAAAAAACTTATGGAGAACAAATAATTTAATTCATGCAAAAGCAATAAAAATACATTTTTTGACATGAAAAAAAATAAAAAATTTTAAAAAAAGTACTTGCTTTTTAATCATGTCTAAATTAATATATATTTAAGAAAATTAATAATAATTAATAAAATAAGTTTTCAACTATAAATAGCAAAGAATATAAGGAAAGATTATGACAGAAGAATTACAAACTGAAACAGAAGATCGTCAACGAATTTTAGTAGCAGACGATGAAGCAAGTATCAGAAGAATATTAGAAACACGTCTAAAAATGGTTGGTTATGACGTTGTTGTAGCCGAAGATGGAGAAGAAGCAGTAAATGCCTTTAATAAAAGCAATCCTGATTTAGTAGTGTTGGACGTAATGATGCCTAAAATGGACGGTTACGGTGTAACAAGAGAAATCAGAAGAACATCTGATGTTCCTATTATTATCCTAACAGCACTTGGCGATGTTTCAGAAAGAATAACAGGTTTGGAATTAGGTGCAGATGACTATGTAATCAAACCTTTCAGCCCTAAAGAATTGGAAGCTCGTGTAAAAGCTGTATTAAGAAGAACAAACAGCAGAGAAGCAGTTGTTCCTACAGGAAAAGTAACAAAGAATGTTATAACAACAGGAAATATCAAAATTGATACAGCAAGAAGACAAGTATTCCGTAAAAATGAAAGAATCAGATTGACAGGTATGGAATTCAGTTTACTTGAATTATTAGTAAACAACTCAGGTCAAGCTTATTCAAGAAACGAAATCCTACAACACGTTTGGGCTTATCCGCCTGATCACAGAATTGATACACGTGTAGTAGATGTACATATATCAAGATTACGTTCAAAATTAGAAACAGACCCTACAAATCCAGAGTTGATTTTGACAGCTCGTGGTATTGGTTATATGTTCCAAAGAATAAATTAATAGTGTTTTAGTTAACAAAGAATTAGGAACAAAATTTCTTGATAGATAAAAAGCTCACTTTAAAAAGTGAGCTTTTATATTATAAAATCTTTAAAACCTTGAAAAACAAACTATTGTGGTGCTAAAAACAATGTTACATTTCTGCCTTCCATTTGAGGTTGTTTTTCAATCTGAATAGGTTCATTTTTCAAATCTTCAACAAATCTGTTTGCCAAATCAAAAGCTAATTGAGAATGCTGCATTTCTCTTCCTCTTAGCATAACAACGATTTTTACTTTATTACCTTGAGAAATGAATTTTTTAATATTATTTATTCTTACTTGATAATCGTGTGTATCGATTTTATATCTAATTTTTATTTCTTTAACATCAACTGTATGTTGTTTTTTCTTAGCTTCTTTAGCTCTTTTTTCTATTTCGTACTTATATTTTCCGAAATCCATTATTTTTGCTACCGGTGGATCTTGGTTTGGATTTATTAATACCAAATCCAACTCAGCATCATCTGCCATATTTAACGCTTCTTCTATAGGAATTATTCCTTTATTTTCACCTTTTTGTGTAATTAATCTTACTTCTTTTGCTCTTATATCATCATTCATGATGATTTTATCTTTTTTATCGTTAGCTATGGCTCTTTCTCCTTATTTATCTCTTAACTTTTTTATAATACCACAGGTTACTGTGTTTCAATCTCTTTGTTACGTTTTTCTCGTTACATATTTTAAAATAAAACTAATTTATTTCCCATTTTCCGCAAGTTCCGCCCCAACGAGCAATGATATTACCTTTAATATCTTTTATGCGTTTTACATGTTGAACTTCTTGTTCACCTTCTACAATTGTTACTATTTCACAATTATTAGAACAACCAGGGCAATCACAAGTTATTGATGTAAAGTGCATATCACCAACTTCCCAACCTTTAAATGTTGTTTCTTTATTTGTATATTGATGATTTTCCATTGCAAGTAAAGCTGCGCCGATTGCACCCATTGTTTGGTGATGATCAGGAACAATAATTTCCGTTTTTAAAATATCTTCAAAAGCTTTAACCATACCTTTATTTGTTGCAACACCTCCTTGGAAAGATATTGCAGGTAATAATTCTTTTCCTAAAGCCAAATTAGCAAGATAATTTCTTACTAAAGCCTGACATAATCCGTATAATAAATCTTCAACAGGATATCCTAATTGTTGTTTGTGAATCAAATCACTTTCTGCAAATACACCACATCTGCCAGCTATTCTTGCAGGATTTGTAGATTGTAATGCTGTATCGCCAAATTCTTCAATAGGAACATTTAATCTTTGAGCTTGGTGGTCTAAAAAGCTGCCTGTACCTGCTGCACAAACAGTATTCATAGCAAAATCAGTTACGATACCATCTCTAAGAATAATAATTTTACTATCCTGACCGCCAATTTCTAAAATAGTCTGAACATTAGGAATATTCGTACTTGCAGCAACTGCATGCGCTGTTATTTCATTTTTTATAATATCAGCACCGACAAGAGCACCTGCAAGATTTCTACCTGAACCTGTTGTACCAACTCCTTTTATATCATACTCTTGAGTAGCTTGGGCTTTTATCTGATTTAACCCATTTTGCACAGCCATTACAGGTTTACCTGCTGTTTTTAACATATAAGAATCAACATACTTGCCGTTTTCATCTACAAGAGCTAATTTTGTTGTAACTGAACCAACATCTATTCCTAAATATACTGTTAAACTCATCTAATACTTCCTCTTATTAAGTACTATGATATCATAAAAATTTATTTATACAAAAAGCATGATACTTCATGAGTATCAGAAAACTTTTTAAACTCAGGATATGCAATATTACATTCAGACAAACACTTTTTACATCTTAAAGCAAATGGACAGCCTGTAAATTTTTCACTGTTATCCGGCATTTCTCCGTCAAAAACATTTTCTTTCTCTACAGGACTATTCATTTTTGGAATTGAATCCAAAAGCATCTTTGTATACGGATGCTTAGGGCTGTTAAAAATTTCTTCTGTAGTACCTATTTCAACAATTTTAC
>CADCPD010000034.1 GCA_902803265.1 uncultured bacterium
GAGCTTTTGCTTTTTCTGCATCTGTGAAGAAACCTGTTGATTCAACAACAACTTCAACACCTAAATCTTTCCAAGGTAATTGTGCAGGATCTTTTTCTGCGAAGAATTTAATTTTTTTACCGTTTACGATGATACCTTCTTCATAAGCTGAAACTTCACCGTCAAATTTACCCATTACTGAGTCATATTTGAATATTCTTGCAGCATCTTCAGGTTTTAAACCAGGGTCATTGATTGCTACATAATTAATTTTATCAAAGATACCTTCTCTGATAGCTGCTCTTAATGTGTTACGGCCGATTCTACCAAAGCCGTTAATTGCTACGTTTACCATAAATTTCTCCTTCTCTAAATGTACGTTGTACGTTTTATTTATACTACAAACATTTTTTATGTACAACTTTTATTTTTATCTTTTATAAAAAAAAATCGCAGTAATGCGATTTTTTTTATAAAGCTTGTAATGCTGCTATTTTCATATCTTTTACATCAGGGTATTTACCTGTCCAAATTTCCAAAGCTTTTGCTCCTTGATAGATGAGCATGTCTAGTCCGTTTACTGTTCTTAATCCAAGTTTCTCAGATTCTTCCAGTAATTTTGTTTTTATAGGATTGTATATAACATCATATACAAGAGAATCTTTTTTCATTGTCGATAGTATTTCTGTAGAAACTGGCATTTCATTCATAGCCTTGCTTCTCATTCCTATTGGTGTGGTATTTATTAAAATATCTGTATCAGAAAGAGTTTCTAATACTTGAATTTGGTATACATTTATTTTTATTTGAGGAAATTTCTCTCTAAAATATTTTATTGTTTCAGACGAATTTATTATATTTCTTGTGTAATAATCAATTTGTTTTACACCTAGTTCTGATATTCCAATAGTTACTGCTCTTGCAGCTCCGCCTGTACCCAAAATTGAGGCAGTTTTCCCTTTAAGTGAAAAATCTGAGGGTATTGCTTTCTGAAAACCTGTTACATCTGTATTGTACCCATGAAAAGATTTATCTTTTTCATCAATTTTTATTGTATTTGCGCAACCCGCGATATCAGCGTATTTATCAACTGAATCTAAAAATAATGCAATAGGCACTTTTAATGGGATTGTTACGTTAAATCCGTTATAATTATTTGTTTTTAAATATTTTATTCTGTTGATTAAATCTTCGGGAGGTGTTTCTAATATTTCATAGCTTCCATCTAAATTAAGACTCTTTAGCCCTGCCTGTTGTATTACACCTGATATTGAATGTGATAACGGGTATCCTATCAAACCTAATTTATACATTTTCTTCTTCTTTTACCTCTCTTTTATATCCGCAAGTTTTATTTGAACATTCGATTGTAGTTCCTTTTTTCAATACTTTTTTTACTAAAAGTGACTTACATTCAGGACATTCTTCTCCTGTTGGTTCATTCCATAATACAAAATCGCAATCCGGATATTTATTACAACCATAAAATAATTTGCCGTATTTTGATTTGCGTTGAACTATTTCTCCGTCACATTTCGGACATTTAACACCTGTTGTTTTTACGATTCGTTTTCTGTTTTTACATTCAGAATTAGTACATTCCATATATTTACCGTATGGACCTACTTTAAATATCATATCCGAACCGCATTTTTCACATTTTTCTTCGCAAACTTCCGGTTCTGCTGCTGTCTCTTCTTTTGTAGTTTTTAAAGGCATCATTGTCTTACATTCCGGATATCCCGAACAACCCAAAAATTGAGAACCGAATCTGCTTGTTCTTACTACCATTTTCTTTCCGCAGTTTGGACAAACAACATCCGTTTCTATACTGATTTGCTCCATATTTTTTTCTGCATTATGAACTGTTTCTACAAAATCAGTGTAAAATTCTTTTAGAACATTGTTCCAAATCAATTTATTTTCCGCAATTTCATCAAGTTTATTTTCAAGACCTGCCGTAAACTGATAATCCATTTCTTTTACAAAATGTTTTACAAGCTGTCTTGAAATTGTTCTTCCTAAAACTGTAGGAACTAAAGCTTTATCAACCTTTTCAACATATCCCTTTGTCTGAATTTTAGTAATAATCGGTGCATACGTAGAAGGTCTTCCTATGCCGTATTCTTCCAGAGATTTTACCAAACTTGCTTCTGAAAATCTTGGAGGAGGCTGTGTAAAGTGTTGTTTTGGATTTACTTCTTTACAGCTTAATACATCATCTTTTTCTAAATTAGGAATAGATTTTGAAACTTCTTCATCATCTTCACTGTATAGTTTTAAAAATCCGTCAAAGACAATATGACTGGTTGAAGCTTTTAATCCGTAATCTGCTGCATTTATAGTTATAGACGTATTTGAAACAGTTGCATTTTGCATTTGTGATGCCATAAATCTGTTCCAAATAAGCTTATATAATCTGTATTGTTCTGATGACAAATATTGTTTTATTGAATCAGGTGTTCTTTCCGGATATGAAGGTCTTATTGCTTCGTGAGCATCCTGAACATTTTTTTTACCGGCTTTTACATAATTATTAGGTGTTTTTGGATAATACTGTTCACCATAATTATTAACAATAAAATTTCTTGAAGCTTCAACCGCATCATCGGAAATTCTTACACTATCTGTTCTCATGTAGGTAATTAAACCGACTGCGCCGTCTGAACCTAATTCAATACCTTCATAAAGGTTTTGAGCTATTTGCATTGTTTTTGCAACACCGTAACCTAATTTTGAAGAAGCCTCTCTCTGCAACGTTGATGTTATAAACGGAGGTGAAGGTTTTCTTTGTGTTTCTCTGGTTGTTATTTTTGAAACCTTGTATTCAGTCTTTTTGTCTTTTAAAATTTCAACAATTTTATTTGCTTCTTCTTCATTTTTAATTTCAATTTTTTTATCTTTATAAGTGCTTAATTCAGCTTCAAAATGACCTTTTTCTTTTGCCAGTTGAGTGGATATCGTCCAATATTCTACTGGTTTGAATGCGTCTATTTCGTCTTCTCTTTCGCAAATCATTCTTAAAGCAACAGACTGCACTCTGCCTGCAGAAAGATGATTGTTACGAAGTTTTTTCCATAAAACAGGACTTATTTTATAACCAACAAGTCTGTCAAGAATTTGTCTTGTTTGTTGAGCTTTTACTCTGTCCATATCAATATCTCTTGAGTGCTCAACAGCATATTTTACAGCTTTAGGCGTAATTTCATTAAATTCTATTCTGTATATTTTATCATCATTCACATTAAGAACTTGTCTTACATGCCAAGCTATTGCTTCTCCCTCACGGTCAGGATCGGAAGCCAGAAAAACTTTTTCACTTTTTTGAGCAAGTTCGTTTAATTTATCTACAACCTTTTTCTTTTCAGGAATTATCACATAATCAGGTTCAAAATTGTGCTGAACATCAAACCCAAGTACATTTTTTCTAAAATCTCTTATATGCCCGTAACTTGCTTCTATATGGTAATTATCACCTAATATTTTTTTTATGGTTTTGGATTTTGCAGGTGATTCGACTATTACAAGTACTGATTCTTTCTTTTTAGACTTTGTCTTCTTTTCTTCTTTAGATATATTGTCTGTTTCTTTTTCTTTTTTTACTGCTGTTCTTGCCATATTTTCCTAACAGATTGAGTATCTGTCTCCCTCAACTTGATTTATTATGCCTTTTAACTCTAACATTGTCAAGAATGTTAATAGTTCATCTGTATTTATCTTTGTTCTATTTTGTATAATATCAAAAGCAAGAGGTTCAATTTTTATTAAATTTACAATTGACTGTTCTTCATCACTCAAATATTTATATTTTTCATCTGATTGAACTTCTTTAACTTTCACTTCCCAGTTTAATGCTTCCAACACATCATCAGATTCTGTTATCATTGTTGCTCCGCATTTTAAAAGTTTATATATTCCTTCTGTATTAGGATTAGTAATACTTCCAGGAATACACATTAATTCTCTGCCTTGTTCCAGCGTTAAATTTGCACTTATCAAAGCCCCGCTTTTCATTGCAGCTTCTACAACAATTGTTCCGTATGAAAGACCTGTCACTATTCTGTTTCTCTGTGGAAATCTGAAGGACAAAGGTTTGAATGTGGGATAATATTCTGTAAATATTACACCATGACCATTTTCTATTTGTTTGTATAATTCTTTATTTTGTGTCGGATATATGTAATCAAAACCGCTTGCTATGACACCTATTGTTTTTAAATTATTTTCAATAGCAAGTTTATGTGCACAGGTATCAATTCCTAAAGCAAGACCTGATACAATGCAAATATCCGTATTGTTTAAACCGTCTATAATTTTCTTTAAAGATTGTTTTCCGTTTGTACTTGCTTTTCTTGACCCGACAACGGCAACTGTTTTTTCAAAATTACAAATTGATAAATCACCTTTATAGTATAAAACAAAAGGTGGATTAGATATTTCTTTTAATAGTTTCGGATAATTACTATCCTCTATTGTAAGGTATTTTATCCCACTTTGTTCAATCTTCTTATAACAATCATCCGGATTAATCTTATCTCTTAAACTCAAGAAATTTTCTGCAACTTTTACTGACAAACCATCAATGTTTTTTAAATCATTCAAGTTGCAATTAAATGCTTTTTCGATATCATTATTGTAGTATTTGTATAGCTTTTCAACAGTTTTGCTGCCGATTCCCTCTATTGATGAAAATGCTAGCCAATACTTATTTTTCATTAATCATTGCCTCAACTTTTGCTATGATTTTTTTTGTGTTATCTATTTCTTCTTGAGGTATATCGTGCTCTATGTATTCGTTAAAGTATTCCAGCGCATCTTCGTAATCTTTTCTTGCTAAGAATAGTATTCCTAATTTTTTATATGCAGGATGAAATTTGTCATTTATTGTTAGTGTTTTTAAATAGTTTGATATTGCTTTATCTATTTCGTCATTTGCTTCGTAGGATTGTCCAAGATAATAATATATTAGGGAGTTATTAGGTTTGTACTCGACTACACTTTCAAAATTAGCTATCGCGGATGACCAATCTCCCATATCAAAGTATACTTTTGCTAAATCATAATACGCATCATAATTTTCAGGTTGTAATTCAAGAACTTTATCAAGCTCGTCTATTGCTAAATCAAGTCTTGAATCTTCCATATATACTCTTGCTAAATAGTGAGAAATTACTGCATCATTTGGCAAGTAGCTTTCTCCTGTTGATAGAATATCTATCGCAAGCTCTAACTCTTGTCTTTTGTAGTATAAATCCGCTAAATTTATGTATGTTTGGGCAAATGTCGGATTGATTTTTAGAGAATTTACAAAATTTTCTTCTGCTTCTTCGTTTTTACCCAAATTTGCGTAAGCAACACCAATATTATTTAAAATTTCTGCTCTGTTTTCTTCATGTGTTTCAAGTAAATCTTTAAAAGCTTCTATTGCTTCTTCAAATTTACCTGATTTCATAAATTCAACTGCGGTTTTTACTTCTTCTGTCATTTCTGTGTTGTTAGACATATTATTTAAAATCCTTGTTTGTATTAATATCTCTCAATACTGTTCTAGTATTGCCTTCTGCGTAGAATGTTTGTGGTTTTAGTACCATTTTTATTTTATCGGCATATATTGTTTTCATATCTTCTGTTATGCTTGAACGACCGGTAAAATAAACTTCATTGAATTTTTTTGTTACTTTATCCGGATATACTGTCATTTTTGGACCGTTTGCATAATAATTTTCGTACCATACCTGAACATTTCCGCTTCCTGAGAAAATGTTTGATTTTTTATCAAAATGTTGATAATTACCTTTTATTAATAAATCTGTTCCATCATCATTTATCATATGTGACATTGTATGACCTTCTGATATCAATTGTTCTTTTTCCGCATCATAAATGAAGTGGTCTGCTTCTGCATTATGCTTTGCTTGTTTTAATTTTGCATTGCCATATAGGTCAATTCTTTTTAACTCGCCTGACTTATTTGTTCGAATAACAGCTTTATTTGAAAATGTATCTAAATCATTATATTTTATTGAAACATTACCTGTTGCAGTCATCACATTTGTTTTAGTATCATATTCTTGTTCGTCTGATATTATTATGGCAATTGGGTCTTCTCCATCTAATACCGTAGATTGTGCATCCCCTATTGCTTTTACAACTTTTGATACTAGAGATAGTTTTAATATATTTGCTTTAACTTCTCTCTTTTTGTTTTCCTGCAATTCAAATGCATATGGTTTATCATAGAATGTAACGGTATCAAGAGTTTTTCCGTTTTTAACTTCAACATCTGCTTTTTCTCCGACAACTTTTACATTGTCCAATGTTACTTCTACATTTCCTTCAAATTTAATCTTTTGTTCTTCTTCATCATAACTTTGAGTATCAGAATCAATTACCAAATCCGAAGCTATAACCCCAAAAGTTATAAGAAAAATCGCAATAATTGCTATTATTATTTTATTTTTCTTTTTCATTTATTCTCCTTGTTTTTATGCTTTTTATCATAAACTTTGCTTTGAGTCTTTCCTATTAATTTAAAATGTGAGTAATCAGAATTTATAATAATCTTATTACCTGTTGAAATTAGCTCATTATTTCTGTTTATTATTACGTTACCTTCTCCGATAACGTCTTTGTCTGAACCTTGCCAAACAAGTTTATCGCATTTTAATGTAGTATTGTCTTTTAGTGCGATAAATACATCTTGAGTAAGTGTAATTGTATTTGAAATTTCATTATATGAACCGGATTGCGCTTCATAGCTCATTGCAATGTCGTTATCTTTATAAAAATTGCCTATTGTTCTATTAAGTATAGCAACTTTAGAGCTACTGTCATAGGAACCTGTTTCTCCGTATATTTCCCAATATTTTATGCCTTCTCTGGTTTCTGTTAATATGATATCTTTAACTTCTAATTCCTGACTATTTTCTTTGCCTGCTAAATCAGCTCTGTTTAAACCATGAGTAAGTATTGTAGCATGTAAAAATGCCCATGCTAGTATTCCTACCAGCAAGGCAGCTGCGACTATGTATGCCTTTGACGTTTTTGAAAAATTCCCCCAGTTCATAATTTTGATTTTAACATAAATTATCTGTTTTAATTAAAATATTTTATTTTGTTAAGAACATAATAACATGTTTTTGTATTTGTTTTATAATGATTTTATTTGGAGGATGATTATGACACGTACATATGATTTTGGTGAACTTTTGACCGCTATGGTTACACCTATGAATAGCAGCGGTGAAGTTGATTACGATAAAGTTGAAGAACTTGCTAAATATTTGGTCGAAAATGACACTGATACTATTGTAGTTGCAGGAACTACTGGTGAATCCCCTACTTTAGATGCTGATGAAATTTTAGAAATATTGAGTTCTGTTAAACGAGCTGTTGCAAATAGAGCGAAAATTGTTATGAATGCTGGTTCTAATTCTACCGAGTCAGCAATTAAATATGCAAAAATTGCAGAAAAGGAAAATGTTGATGGTATACTTTCTGTTGTTCCTTATTACAACAAACCTTCTCAAGATGGATTATATGCTCACTTTGCAGCAATCTCAGAGTCTGTTAATACTCCTATAATTTTGTACAACATACCTTCACGAACAGGTGTAAATTTGTTACCAAAAACTATTAAAAGACTGTATGATAATTATAAAAATATTGTTGGTTTAAAGCAAAGTTTTGGAGATATGGATTTGATTTCTGAAATTAAATTGCTTACAGGTGATGATTTTGTTATTTATTCAGGTGATGACTCTTTAACTTTGCCAATGCTTGCATTAGGTGCTAGTGGTGTTGTTTCTGTTGCTTCGCATTTGTATGGACCTGAAATTAAAAAGATGATTTCCCTTTTTAAATCAGGTGATGTTTTGAGCGCAAGAAAAATCCATGAAAATCTTTTCTTAAAAATGAAAAAATTGTTCATGGCTCCTAATCCTGTTCCAGTAAAGGCTGCTTTGCAAAAAAGAGGTTTGATTAAAGAGTGTGTTAGAAGACCATTGGTTCCTTTGAACGAGGAAGAAAAAGCAGATCTATTCTCTGTTGTCCAATAGTATTTTCCGGATGTATTAGTTGAGTCAGGCTATTTAAATTTATTAGTTTTTGTTATAATTTTAAATATATTTTGAAAAGGGATATAAATCATGAAAAATAAAATTATACTTTTTTGGTTAATCGTTGTTTTAGTATTGGTTTCAGTATTTATTATCTGTACTAAGCCTACAAAACTTGGTTTGGATTTGGTTGGTGGTTCAAGATTGCTACTTGAAGCTCAAACTTCTGCTAATATTGCAAAAATAACACCAGATATGATGGATTCTTTACAATTTGCAATTGAAAATCGTGTTAATAAGCTTGGTGTAGCAGAAACTGTAGTTCAAAAACAAGGCGAAAATAGACTTGTTGTTGAAATTCCTGCCGTTAAAGATTTGAAACAAGCTAAAAAGTTTCTTGGTGAAACAGCAGAACTTGCTTTCAAAAGAGAAGTTAAAAGCGGAAAAGTTCAAACTTGGAAAGATACAGGTTTAACAGGTAATGATTTAAATCGTGCAACATTAAGTACAAGTACTAACGGTCAATGGGTTGTTGATTTGGAATTTAACGATAAAGGAACTAAAAAGTTCGCTGATTTAACTCAGCAACTTGTAGGTCAGCCAATGGCAATATTCTTTAATGGTGAATTAACATCTGCTCCTGTTATAAGAGAACCAATTTTAGGTGGTCGTGCTCAAATTTCCGGTGGTGACAATGGTTTTGCTTATGAAGAAGCGAAAGAAATGGTTGATTTATTAAATGCAGGTGCTTTGCCTGTTCCAGCCAAAATTATTGAAGAAAATACAGTTGGCGCGACTTTAGGTGCAGATAGTGTTGAAAAATCAAAGGTTGCCGGTATTATTGGTCTTGGACTTGTAATGTTATTTATGATTTTCTATTACAGAGTTCCCGGTTTAATTGCAGACATTGCGCTTGTTATATATAGTTTAATATTGTTTGCTATATTTAAACAAGTGCCTGTTACGTTGACTCTTGCGGGTATTGCAGGGTTTATATTAAGTATAGGTATGGCAGTTGATGCTAATATATTAATTTTTGAAAGAACAAAAGAAGAATTAAGAGCCGGAAGAACTTTATTTACGGCGATTAATGCAGGTTTTGACAGAGCCTTCACAAGTATTTTTGATTCGAATATGACTACTATTATTACTTGTACGATTCTATATTTCTTAGGAACAAGCGTTGTCAAAGGTTTTGCCTTAACTCTTGCAATTGGTGTTTTAGTTTCTATGTTCAGTGCCATTACTGTTACTAAAAACTTTATGCATTTGATATTCGGAACGGGTGAATTAAAATATCCTGCGCTATTCGGATTGCGTATAGAAGAAATAGGAAAAGCTTACACTGCAACTGAAACGAAACGTGAAAAAGCTAAATTTGGTGTATTGGATTAGAGAGGATTTTATATATGGAAACTAATAAACATTTAATTCATGTTGTAAAATATAAATTTATTTGGTTTACTCTTTCAGCAATTTTATTGATACCAGGTATTATAGGTATGATTTATTTATCAATTAATTCTGATAACCATGCTCCTTTAAATGTAGGTATTGATTATACTGGTGGTACTGTTTTACAGTATGCTGTAGATAAAAAAGTTGAAAGTGAGAAGTTAGGAACATTAAGAGAAGCTCTTAATAAAAATGGTGTTGAAAATGCTTCGCTTCAAATTATTAATGTAAATGAAACATCTTCATCTAAAACAAAAGATATTATCGCTGTTAGAACACAATTTTTTGATACCGACAAGGCTAGTGAAGTAGAAGATAAGATTACTAAGTCAATTAAATCTCAATATTCTAATGCAGAATTAGTTTCAACAAGTTCGATAGGACCAACATTAGGTAAGGAACTTTTTAAAAATGCTTTGATTGCATTATCTTTAGCTTGCTTAGGTATTGTTGCTTATTTAACATTCAGATTTCAATTTGACTTTGCAATTGCAGCTATTCTTGCATTGATTCATGATGTTTTATTTATACTTGGTGTATTTGCATTGTTAGGCATTTTCTTTGGCGTGCAAATTGATGGTTTATTTGTTACTGCGTTGCTTACTGTAATAGGGTTTTCTGTACATGATACAATTGTTGTTTTTGACCGTATTAGAGAAAATTTACGATATTATGCAAAGAAAATGTCATTTGGAGAAATTGTTGACGCCAGTGTAAATCAAACTTTGGCAAGAAGTATAAATACATCTTTGACTACTTTAATTACTTTGCTTGCTTTATATTTCTTTGGTGGTACTACAACAAAAGATTTCGTATTAGCTATGGCTTTAGGTATTATTATTGGTACTTATTCGAGTATTTTCTTTGCAAGTATGCTTGTAGATTGGTGGAGAGAAAAGAAATTAGTTAAAGCCTAAATTTTTCTTATACGGAGTTGGACTATGAAAAAAATATTTTATCTTATGATTGCTTTTTTTATTGGTTCAGTTTCGTATGCCCAAACTTGGGTCAATGATGCTGTAACTTTGTTTAAAAATAATGGTGCAGTTGTTCTTACAATTAATATGCGCAATTTTGGGGCTGTTGATTTAGATGGTAATGGTATTATTCAACCAAGTAAGGGTGAAATTGCCGGCAATTTTTTAAATTCGATTGCGAGATTAGATGAAATAAAAAATCTTGGTATAAATACAATACATATTTTACCTATAAATCCGGTTGGAGTTCGTCGTGCATATGGTACTGCAGGTAATTTATTTGCTATAACTGATTTAACAACGATTAATCCTGATTTTAAAAGTCTCGAATCTTCCAATATTGTTGAAATACAGGCTAAAACTTTTATTGATGAATGTCATAAACGTAATATTCGTGTTTTGGTTGAAGTTCCAGCATATGCTTCTTATGATTTATACTTGAAAAAACCGGGATTATTCTTAAAGGATAATAGTAGAAATAGTATTATGCCATATTCTCAAAAAGATTTAAGAATACTTGATGTCGGTACGAATTCTAATTTGAACACGTCTGTTTATAATATGTATGAAAAATATCTTGATTTATTATTTTCTTTAGGAGTTGATGGTGTTGTAGTTCAAGATCCTTTTGTAAAACCTGTTAAATTCTGGTCAAAGCTGATTACGCATGTGAAAACTCAGTCTCCAGAATTTGTTTTTATAGCTGAAATGTTGCCTTCTCAAAGACAAAAAGCTTCAAAATATGCATATTTTGTAAGATTATCGAGATTATTAAGAAATGGTTTTGACGGATTTTATGGAGATTTTAGAAGTGTTTCTGACTGGAAAAAATCTTCTGACTTGTTCTCTCATGTTCGTAAAAATAATAAATATATGGGTAATGTTGATAATAAAAAATCCGTTATTGGTTCTTTTGCATCTTATAACGATATAAGTCCGATTTTGATA
>CADCPD010000035.1 GCA_902803265.1 uncultured bacterium
ATGCAGGCAAAACACAAAGTATGATATAGTTCGCTATGCTGCACACCCATTTTTCTTGCAAGGTTATACCACTTTAACTAACGGGGAAAATACATTTTATGAAAAAAATAAATTAATGCAGAAAAAACTTCACAGAGGTTATATCGGTTTTGAAAGTGATTCTCAATGTTTTTTATATACTCTTCACTATGTTCATAAAATTTTAGGCTGGCCTTTAAAATATTATAAACACGTTTTAACGCCATTACCATTTGAAGAAATGGAAAAACGTGATAACAAAAATGTTTTAGAAAGGATTAAAACTTCATTGCAAAATTTGGAAATAAATGGTCCAAATACGACTATCGGAGTTTTGCCTGACGGAGTAATGTTTAATATTATTGATTCAAAAAAATTAAGACCAACTGTAATATGTAAGGATAAAGATATTGTTGTTATGACATCAGAAGTAACAGGGGCAAACGAAATTTTGCCTGATAGAGATATTACAAAAGATATTTACACAAACGAACGAGAACTTGTTGTTGTGGATAACGATTTGAATATACAAAGGATTGCTCAATGACAGAAATTAATATAAATAGTATTTCAAAAGATGATTTGCCTTGGATAGTTGAATACGACAGCGAAAAATGTATGCTTTGCGGTCATTGTGTTGCGGCTTGTTCTTTTGGTGCTATAAAAGTTGATGTTCAAAAAAGAAAAAAAGTAAGAGCAATATCAAATGAAGAAGGTTTTCAAATAGACGAAGATCAAAAAGCAATTCCTGTAATAAAACAGGTAATTGATGCTCATAATTTTTGCAGAGGCTGTGGAATTTGCACAAAAGTCTGCCCAAATGGAGCAATAAAAGTTACGAGAAATCAAACAGAGATTTTTGGAACAAGATATAGAGCAAAAACAGCCGAATCAGTAAAAAGAGGAGGTCGAAGCAATCTTCATACTGAAGGCAGAACTTTAGATAAAATAAAAGTCGGCAGAATTTCACAAATGACAGACCCTTCACTTGACGCACTTCGTCATACTTTTGACTTAAGAACAAATTTAGGCAGAGTTGTAAGTGCTGATAATCTTGATTTTGAAATAGTTAATGGTGAACTTCAAGAGAAAAAAAACGAGAACTTACCGGTAAACACTTCCATTTATCCTATAATGTTTTCAGATATGTCAATTGGAGCGCTATCTCCAAGAATGTGGGAAGCAATTGCTATTGCAACAGCTTATTTAAACGAAGTAAAAAATATTCCAATCAGAATGGCAACAGGTGAAGGTGGTATTCCCGATAAACTTTTGCGTTCAAAATATTTGAAATATATGATATTACAAATAGCTTCAGGTCATTTTGGCTGGAACAGAATTATAAATTCTATGCCATATATGCAGGAAGATCCCGCAGGTATTTTAATTAAAATAGGTCAGGGTGCAAAACCGGGTGACGGCGGACTTTTAATGGCAGAAAAGAATGTAAAACTTATTCAGGAAATCAGAGGTGTTCCAAAAGCGGATTTATTAAGTCCTCCTAATCATCAGGGTCTTTATTCTATTGAAGAAAGCGTTCAAAAGATGTTTTTATCTATGAATTGTGCTTTCAAGTTTAAAGTTCCTGTTGCAATTAAGGTTGCGGCATCTTCAACTAGTGTAAGTGTTTATAATAATCTTTTGAGAGATCCTTATAACATTGTGGGAGGATTTTTCATAGATGGATTACAAGGCGGAACGGGTGCAGCTCATGAAATTTCTCTTAACCATACAGGACATCCTATTGTTTCAAAATTAAGAGATTGTTATTTGGCAGCAGTTCACCAAGGTAAACAAGGTCAAATTCCTATATTTGCAGGCGGCGGTATTGGTATGAACGGTAATTTGGCGGCTGATACGTTTAAAATGATTTGTTTGGGGGCAAGTGGTGTATTTATCGGTAAATTACTGCTTCAAATCGCGGGTTGCGTAGGTAATGATTTTGGTAAATGTAACGGATGTAATACAGGAAAATGTCCTATAGGTATTACAACTCAAAACCCTAAACTTATGCAAAGACTGGATGTTGATAGGGTTGCAGAAAATATTGTTAATTATATTTGTGCAACTGATATAGAACTTAAAAAACTTTTAGCTCCTGTCGGTAATTCAACGTTGCCGATAGGAAGAAGCGACGCACTTGTTTGTGTAGATAAAAATGTAGCAGAAAGACTTCAAATACAATACTCTTGCTAAACTAATTCTTCTCCCTAGCCCTTTGTGGGAGAGGGTTGGGGTGAGTGGTAAAAGGAAAATAAAATGAAAAAAATAATCAATACACTTGAAAACGAAGAAAGAATGTCAACTCAAAGCCTTATGCAAGAGATTTGGCAAGCGATTGATAGCGGTTATACGGATTTTGAAATAAATGCTTGCGGGCAGCACAATATTGGCGGTTCTGCTTGGTCTAAAAATGGCGAAGATTTAAACTTTTATATTACAAATCCCGGTCAAAGAGTCGGCTCAATGGGTGCGAAAGGTACAAATATTTACGTTGAAGGTTCTGCTCCTGCTGATACAGGCTGGTTAAATTCCGGAGCAAAAATAGTTGTAAACGGGGACAGCGGAGATACCACAGGACATTGTGCAGCTTCCGGTAAAATTTATATTGCAGGAAAGGTCGGTACACGTTCAGGTGCATTGATGAAAAAAGACCCTAAATTTGAAGCTCCCGAACTTTGGATTTTAAAATCAACAGGTTCATTTTCATTTGAATTTATGGGCGGCGGTATAGCTGTCATTTGCGGTTTGGATTGTGAAAACATGCCATCTGTATTGGGTGACAGAGCTTGTGTCGGTATGGTTGGCGGTATTATTTATGTAAGAGGTAATATTAAAAACCTTTCAGATGATGTATATTTACTGGATTTAGATGAAAATGACAGAGAATTTTTAAGATTAGGCTTAACAACTTATTTATCCGAAATTAAAAAAGGTGAATATTTTGAAAAATTATCAGATTTTTCAAAATGGCATAAGATTGTAGCTAAAACTTATGAAGAAAGACAAAAACACAATGATATATCTTTAAAAACATTTAGAACAAACAAATGGTTTGAAGAAATCGGAGGTTCAATATTTTCTGACCTTATTTCAGATGATTTCAAATCTTATGACCTTGTTCAAACAGGTATATCAAGATTAAGAAAACCAAATTGGAAAAATTACGCTTATTCTGCACCTTGCGAATATAATTGTCCGATTAAAATACCTACTCAAAAAAGATTTTCACTTTTAAGAGCAGGAAAGATAAAAGAAGCGTTAGAACTTGTACTTGAATACAGCCCATTTCCTGCTTCTGTCTGCGGTCAGGTTTGTCCTAATTTATGTTTAAGCCATTGTTCAAGAGGAACTTTTGATGAACCGCTAGATGTTAAAATGCTCGGAAGTCTTTCAAAAGACATAAAAGCAAAACCTGTAAAAATAACTCATAAAGAAAAAATAGCAATAATAGGAAGTGGTGTTTCGGGTATTTCCGCTGCTTGGCAGTTATTAAGACATGGATATGAAGTTGAAATATATGAAGCTGATAACAAAATTGGAGGAAAACTTTCACAAGTAATTCCTGAAGAAAGACTTCATAAAGAAATCTTAGAAACAGAGTTAGATAGATTTAAGAGTATTGGTGTAAAAATTCATACATCAACAAAAGTTACGACTGAATTATTTAATAAACTTGAACAAAATTTTGATGCAGTAATTCTTGCAATAGGCGGACATAACCCTGTTGTAATACCTTTTGAGGGTTATGAAAGACTAATTAAAGGATTAAATTTCTTAAAAGACTGTAAGAACGGCAAAAAATATAATCTTGGAAAAAAGGTCGTTGTAATTGGTGCAGGAAACGCTGCAATGGATGTTATAACAGAAGTTTATAAACAAGGCGGAGTTGAAGAAGTAACTGCAATAGATATTCAAGAACCATCAGCCTTTGAAAAAGAAATAAAGGCAGCAGAAAAACTTGGTGCAAAAATAATGTACCCTTGTTTTACACAAAAAATAACCGAAAAAGGTGTATATCTAAAAGACGGAAGATTTTTAGAGGCGGACAGTGTTATTATCTCTGTCGGAGACAGACCTATTTTTGACTTTTTAAATAAAAATTATCTGGATGAAAAATCAAGAATACAAATTAATGAATTTATGCAAACACAAAATCCTAAAGTCTTTGTTGCAGGTGATGCAATTAAACCGGGGTTATTTACTAACGCAATAGCCGACGGAAAACATTGCGCCGAAAATATTATTAAATTTTTGAATAACGAAACCTTAAAACCTGTTAAAGAAAAAGATGTTATCCCTGAACACAGAATTAAATCAGAATACTATGAATGTTATAATTCAAATTGTGATAACGAACAAAACCGTTGTATGTCTTGCGGATATTGCAGAGACTGTGGATTATGCAAGCAAAGTTGTCCTCAAAACGCAATTTCAAGAATAGAAAAAGAAGATGGCAAGTTTGAATATGTATCGGATTCTGACAAATGTATCGGCTGCGGAATTTGTGCAGGACTTTGTCCTTGCGGTATTTGGGAAATGGAAGAAAACAGGTAAGAATTTATTTTGTTACATGTATACAAAATATGTCATGCTAAACTTGTTTGACTACTTTTTCAAAAATCTTTGATTTTTAGAAAAATGTCTGGTTTTCCGCAATATTCAATGTTTGAAAGATTCCGAAACAAGTTCGGAATGACATTATAAGTTATTTATAGTCAAATTTTGTGAAATATTCTTTGCTGCCAAAGAAATAGAACATAATATGGATTATTTAAAATTCATCAAATCTTTAATATCGACTTCAAGAATATCCGCTAATTCAAATAATCTTCTTAAACTAAGGTATTTTTGTCCTCGTTCAACTCTTGTAATATATTCCCCTGTACAATCTAATGCAACAGCTAAATCAATTTGTCTTAAACCCTTTTGTTCTCTATATTTTTTTATATTTAATCCTAATAAATTTAACCTTGACATATGACCTATTATTCCATATTATAAAAATATCAATATGCACTATTTTTCCAAAAAGAGGAGTTTGATATGGAAGAAACAAAAAATTTAAAAGAATTAACAGCAAAAATATCCAAAAACTTATTTGACACAATAAGTATATTGGATATTTTTGAAGAAATCATTGATGGTGAACGAAAAGAAAGTTTTCTTGTATCTTCTATGCAAAAGAGAATTCATAATGCATTCAATGATATTGAAGAGTGTCGGAAATTAATAGCAAATCCTGATTAAAATTCTCTATTGCATGTTTAAATACATTTCAACTTCAAGTGGTGTTACATAAGTTCTGAATTTATCACATTCTTTTTCTTTTGCCACTACAAGTTCATCATATATATGTGAACCCAAAGCATCTTTTATAATTTCATCTTTATCTAACAATGTTAATGCTTCATCCAAACTTGCAGGTAAAGAATCAATTTTAGCACGTTTACGTTCTTTTGTTGTCATATGATAAATATTTTCTTCAACTTGTAAAGGAGGTTCAATTTTATTTTCAACACCGTCTAAAATAGCGCCTAAGATTACTGTTAAAGCTAAATACGGATTACAAGACGGATCAGGTGAACGAAGTTCAACTCTTGTAGCATTACCTCGTTTTGCAGGAACTCTTATAAGAGCAGAACGGTTTGCTAAACTCCAAGCTAAGTATACAGGAGCTTCATACCCGGGTACTAAACGTTTGTAACTGTTTACTATCGGATTTGTAATTGCAGTAAATGCTTTAACGTGTTTTAAAAGTCCGCCGATAGAATATAAAGCTTCTTTTGAAAGTTGATACGTTCTATCTGCATCAAAGAATAAGTTTTTGCCGTTTTTGAATAATGAAACATTACAGTGCATACCAGAACCGTTTATACCAAAAATAGGTTTTGGCATAAACGTTGCAACTGCGCCATTTTGTTCAGCAATTGCAGAAACAACATATTTAAAAGTCATGATATTATCTGCTGTTGTTAAAGCATCAGCATATTTGAAGTCTATTTCATGTTGACCTCTTGCAACTTCGTGGTGAGATGCTTCAACTTCAAAGCCCATTTCTTTAAGGGTTTTAACCATAATTCTTCTTAAATTTTCACCTTTATCAGTAGGTGCTGCAGAATAATAACCTGCATTATCGTGTGTTGTTAATGTAGGATTACCTTTTTCATCTTTTTTGAAAATGAAAAATTCAGCTTCAGGACCAACATTCATTGTATAGCCAAGTTTTTCCGCTTTAGCTATCATCTTTTTAAGATTACATCTTGGACATCCTTCAAATGGCGTTCCATCAGCATTATGGATATCACAAATAAATCTTGCGACTTTTGTATCGTCATCACTTCTCCAAGGGATAATTGCAAATGTATTTAAATCGGGGTAAAAGTACATATCTGAAGTTTCAATACTTCTAAAACCTTTAATTGATGAACCGTCAAGCATAATTTCATTGTTCATCGCACTTTCTAATTGTTCTGAGGGAATTGATAAATTTTTCATAATCCCGTTGATATCGCAGAATTCAAGTTTAATAAATTCAATGTTGTTTTCTTTTACAATCTTTTTAATTTCTTCTTTTGTTAAAGATCTTTTGTGGTCAATAATACTTTGTTTAGCCATTTTCAATTCTCCCGTACTACACTTTTATATACAAAAATTATATATTGCAGTATTTTATATTGTCAAAAAACTCTTCAAAACTTATTTTTGTAAATATTCAAAAAACCCGATAAAAATTTTATAAAACAAAAATTACAAGATTTTATTTATTAAAATTTAAATATAATTTTAAAAATTTTGAAATAATTATATTATTTTTTGATGTTTTTGATTGAATTTATGAGAGTTTTACAAATTTTAATATTAATAATTATATAAATTTGGATTAAAATTTTAATATGCAGACAAAACAACTTATAAAATTAAATACAGCAAGAAATTGTCTAAGATACATAGTAAGAAGCTATAATCTAAAAACAATTCATATCCCATATTATATTTGTAATACTGTAAAAACTGCACTTAGGAAAGAAAATGTAAAGATAAATTTCTATCATATAGATAAAAATTTCATGCCTGTATGCGAATTTAATAAAGATGATTTTATCTTGTACCCGAATTATTTTGGAATTTGCACAAATAATGTAGAATTTTTAGAAAAAAAATATAAGAATTTAATAGTTGATAATGCACATTCATTCTACTCAAACCCTTGCGGTTTAGCATCGTTCAAGTCTTTACGCAAATTTTTTCAACCAGACTACGGAATAAAAAATGGAGCATATCTTTATACAGATAAACTTTTAAACGAAAAATTTGATATTTCAGAAAACTATGAAACAGTTGAATACAATTTTGAAAACATAGTTAAAAACGAAAATCTATTGGATAAAGAAGACATAAAATTAATTTCTGAAACAACAGAAAATTTGATGAAAACTATTGATTTTGAAGAAGAAAAACAAAAACGTCTTTCAAATTTTTATAAATATCATGAATTATATTCAAATAAAAATGAACTTAGACTAAATTTAAAACAAAACGAATATCCTTTTGTATATCCCTTGCTTACAAAAGATGAGGGAATCGGATATAAACTTGAAAAACAAGGCTTAATGATATTCAGATATTGGAACGGAATACCAAAAAATTATGATGAATATGATTTTTACAGATATTTAGTACCGATTCCAATAGTGAATAGTGAATTGTGATTGGTGAATGGTTAATAGCATTCAATTCACTGCTCACTACTCACTACTCACTATTCACTATTCACGATTATTTATTGATTACAGTTTTTTCAACAGACTTATTTTCTGTAGTATTTGTAAATTCAAGATTATCTATCAAATACTTAATTCTTTCTTTTTTCTCAACATAATTACTAAAAGACTGACAAAGATACACTCCAAAGAATATTACAAAACAAGAAATCATTTGTAATATGTTTGAAGTTTCTCCAAGGAAAAACCAGCCAAAGAATAATGCTGAAATAGGAAGTAAAAACAAGAAAGGAGAAACCTTACTTGCAGAAAGTATTTTCATAGATGAGTTATACAAAGCATATGCAACTACTGTTAATATACCAAGATAACCTATTATAAATGCATTTGAAGAATGAGCCACATGAATTGGCTGACCGGTTATAAAACACATTGAAGTGAAAAATATTGCACCACCTAAAACTGCAATGCCTGCAAGATAAAACGGAGGATATTTATCCATTAAATATTTTGTTGTAACAACACTTATACAAGTTAATATTTCAGCACCTAATTGAAGAGCATTACCAAGTAAAGGTCTTGGAGCAAGCGCATTGACGTCTGAAGTAAGACTTAAAAGTACAGAGCCGAATATTGCTATTGCAAGTCCAATATATGCCAATTTTGGAAATCTTTCTTTTAATATCATTCTTGCGAACAATATAATCAACACCGGTTCAAGTGAACTAACAACACCTGCCTGACCGGAAGATGTAAATTTTAAAGCATTTGTCTCAAATAAAAAATAAAGACATGGTTCACATAAAACCATTAATAAAAGAAATTTAAAATCACTTTTATCCACTTTTACATTTCTGTAAATAGTTAAGAAAAACGGAATGAATAAAATTGCTGAAAGACTCATTCTTAACGCCATAAGAGACAGAGTCGAATATTCATTGAGACAAATTTTTGTTGCTGTTAGTGTAGAACCGTAAAGAATTACGGCAATTGATATTGAGATATAAGCGACTACAACGCTTGACAGTTTAGGTTTTGCGGGCAAATCTTTCATTTCATAAAACCTCCTTATAATTACGTGCCATAACCATTAGTTGTCTATTCAAAAAGCAACTTTAAAATCACAAATCAAACAAACAATAAAAAAATAATAACATACAATTAAATAATTGCAATAAAAATATATAAAAAACACTACTTTTAATTGAATTTTCATAAAATAAAAACTCATAAAAATAATATTGTGACAATTTAATTGCTTTTTAAACTGATAGCAAAAAATTTAGCTGTTAAAAAAAGTATTACAACTTTTAACATTGTAGTAGTTACAGATAAATCTTTTTTAATACAAATAAATCATTTTCACTTGGAGAAAAAATATTTTTTTGATGAGGAACATACATAATATCATCCACATCTACACCATGTCCAAGCCCTAACGCATGTCCAAGTTCATGCATCATTGTTGCAAATATACTTTCGTTCGTCGTATTTTTTGGAGAATATGAATTTGGCAGACCTATATCAATGGAAACCTTTTTAATAATTCCACCGATAATTGAAGGATACTTGCACATCCCTTCAAAAACTCTTCCGACTTTTGTCCAGTGAATTACAATATCTGCCTGTTCAGCAGCTTTAACAGGATTAAATTGTATAATTATACCGCAATCTCTTAAAACTTTATTCCAATTTAAAACTGCACGCTGAATTTCCGACATATAAAAATTTCTGTCTGAAATACCTGCAACAATAGGCATAACATATATATTAAGAACAGTCTTATCCCATTTTATTAATATGCCGTTTACTTTTGAATTTTCTATATATTTATTTATTAAATCTGAAACCATTATTTTTTATACTTGAATAACTTTAAAAATAAATCTGCAAAAACACCAACCGTTAAAGCAGAAATAAGAGTGCCTTCTCTTACGCATTGTCCGAATATTTCGTGTAATCCAAAATATGTTAGTAACATTGCAATAACAACAAGCGTAACATCAAATGAAACTTTAATTTTGCCAAAATTCCATCCTGTTTTTTCATAAATTACATTAACTAAACCATCCCCGGGCATATACGTAATATTTGCCCATATTTCCATTGCAATACCAAGTCCAAGAACAGCTGAACCGATCACAACAAGCAGAATATTCCACCAATACGCTCCTGCGTGTAGAAATTGCGTTAAGTACATACTCAAACTAACAAATAAGCCTGTTGCTAAAGCAATTGGCAACTGAATTATCTGAATTGGCGGAAATTTTTTACGTAATATCAAAATTTGCCCCAACAAAAATAAAACATTCAAAATAAATGTTGTCATACCAAAATCAAGTTTTGGAATATTAAATAATGATACTGCATACGCAGGTGTAACAATCGGAGATGTTCCAAGCAGACTTCTTGTCGTAATTGCAATTCCGTAACAAGAAACAAACATTCCTAAAATAAATAAAACTAATCTAAATATAAATTCTTTTTTACTTTTAAATTTTTCCATAAAACTTCCTAACTTTTCATAAACACTAAATTTATTATAAATAACTTTTTAAAAATTTTGCAATTTTATTAACACTTCATCAAAAACACTTTTCCAGTCACCAACAGATTTTTGACGGAATAATTTAACACTGTCATACCAGTCACAAACACTTAAATCAGTATGCCAACGCCAATTAACTTCGTAAGGTAAAATTATCCAACAAGGAATATTCAAAGCCCCTGCGAGGTGCGCTAATGATGTATCATTACAAATTACAAGGTCAAGATTTGATAATGTTGCAGATGTCATAGAAAAATCTGTCAAATCTTTTCCTATATCTACAATATCATATCTGTCGGTTAATTTCTTAACTTCTTCAGAACCCTCAAAGGTTTGGAATGAGTAAAATTTTGTATTTGGAACTTCTATTAATGGGAAAAAGGCTTCTGTTGGAATAACTCTATCTATATCATAATAAGTATTTCCCTGCCATTTTATACCTATTTTTAATTTATCAGTCTTAAAATATTTTTCTTCATATTCATTTTTTTTATTTTCATCCGGTTTTAAATATCCATCATGTCCGACAAATACATCCTCGCCTTTTAAACCCAATACATAAGGTAAGCTTAACATCGGAAGATGAACATCAAAATCAATATCACTTTCAGGAACAAATTCATAAATAATCTCATCAATACCAAGTTGATGATTTTCTAAAAATAATTTTGCTAAAGGTTTCTGTATTTTTAAAATAATCTTTTTACAACGTTTTTTCAACAGAGGAAAATATCTTGCAAACATTATTACATCACCAAATCCTGCTTCGTAATAAACAAAAATTGTTTTGTCAGATATATTTTCACCACTCCATAAATTTTCATATGTGGCTTTATTAGGATATGTTTTATTTTGTGAAGCAACTGCAATATCTTTGCACAGCCTTTTTTCAAAAAATTTTAACCCTTTATCATAATCTTTTATCCTTAAAAGAGCTATCGAATAAAAATATTCGGTATCTTTATCATTTGGCTTTAATTGCTTACAAATTTCTAATGCTTCAACAGCTTTATAAGTTTCACCTTCAATTCCGTACAAATGAGATAAGTTAAACCAAGCATCATAAGAATCAGGATTTATTTTAACAGCTTTTTCATAATAATAAATCCCGTCTTTTATTTTGTTTAAATTCTTGTTTGCAAATGCAATATTAAAAATAAGTGAAAACTCTTCAGGATATAAAATTTCTACATCTTTTTCCATATCCACAATTTTTTGAAAATCACATTTTTTTATATAAATTTGAAAAAGTATTTCATAAAAATAGGGATTTTTTTCAATATTAATGGCTTTTTGAACATATTCAACAGCTAAATCGAGATTGTTCTTCTGCAAATTAATTATACCGAGTAAGTTATTTACTTCTGCATTATTTTCATAAGTTAAAGCTTTTAGATAACATTTTTCAGCTTCATCAATGTTATTTTCCTGATGAAAATTAAAGCCCTTATTTTTTAATTCCTGAAAATCTGACATGAACTAATTTTACTTTATTTTTAAGTAAAAAAATATAATATATTTGAATTATATTTATCAGATATGCTAAAATTCTGAATAACGGAGAAAAAATGAAAAAAGCACTGTTAAGTATTATATTTTTGATATTCTTTAGCATAAATACTGCTATTGCATATGATAGTGTTGAAAACAATTACGAAATAACATACAGCCCCAAAACAGGCTGGGCATTTTCTTCAACAGACAAATCAAAGATAACTTTAACAAGAAAAATAGCACAAGGAAGCGGCGGCTATTCCGAATACTACTATGAAGACGGCACACTTGCAATTTCACTTAATTCTGATTACGAATTTATTTTTGAAAATAACTTAATTTGTGTAGTAAATTCTAATTTTAAATACTATAAATTAGTAAAAATTCCTGACGGATTCAAAATAGTTGCGCTGACAATTCCTGAATTAAAAGACATTTTTCCAAATACAGAAATAATTAAAATTTCACAATTTGTTAATGACCAGATAACAATCAAAAAGCCACCTTTTAAGGATAAAAACGTTCTTTTATTAAACGACACAAACAAATATTTTTATAAATATTCACTAAACCCAAATTATATACAGGATGAAAACATAAAAGGCTTATTACACCTGACAAACTACGGAGAATATGTATTTTCTCACTATGAAGATGAAAGTGAAAAATTAAAAATTACAGTCAGAATGTACTAATAAAAGGAACTTAAATGAATTTATTATTAAGAATATTGATAAAAATCAAAAAATTTAAAAATATAAAAATAAATAAAAAAACTCAAATAAATATACAAAATAACAAACAAGTATTGCAAAATGTAATAAGTTCTAATCAAGTATTTATTTCAACTCTCAGATATGAAAGAGATATTATTTTAAAAAATTTTACCGATTACATCAACGAGACAAAAGATAATACCTATGCCAATTACAAAAAAATATACTTAATAAATAGTACAAAACAAAAAATACATATCGGCTGTAATACTGTAATGAAAAATATTGAAAGCTGCTGTGAGTTTATAAAGCACAAAATTATATATTATGACGTACATTTTCATCACGTATTTAAAGAACAAAAAGATGCTCTTGCATATAAAGACATTCTAAATTGCAGTGATATTGTTTTATTTAACGGAGAAGGAACTCTCCATGACTCAAGAGGATTGAGTATGTTTTTTAAATCCCAAATTGCCAAAGATTTAGGTAAAAAAGTTGTTTTATTTAACACCGTTTGGCAAAATAACAAAAATACTCAAAAATATCTTGAATTATTCGACATAATTGCAACAAGAGAATCTTTATCTGCAAACGAAATAAAAAAGGCAACTTCAAAAGAAGTACAAGTCGTTCCTGATATGATTTTTTATTCGGATAATTTAAAATCCGAACAAAAAGAAAAGAAAATTATCTTTACTGATTCCGTAAGATCTGACGTAACAAGTAAATTATATGAAATTTCTAAAAACTTAAATTGCTCTTTCTATTTTCTTACGGATTTACTATATTCAAAATATAAAAATCAAAATTATTTAACAGAAGAACTTATTGCAAATTTATCAAAAGATTCTTTAATCGTAACAGGCAGATTTCATGTAGCTGCTTTTGCTATTAAATACGGAATACCTACTATCGCAATACCTTCTAATACTCATAAAATAGAAGGTTTACTTAAAGATGCAAACTTGGAAGAATATTTGATTGCAAATACAGAAGATATTGAAGAAAAAATAAAAGAATTTTCAAAAAGAAACCATGAAAAATATTATAAAAATGCTTTAAAATATTCAAACAATGCTAAAATCAAAATAAGCAATTTATTTGAACAAATAAAAATTTTAACTAATTAATGAAACCTCTATGATGTGCATATCAAAAAAGTATGATATTTATATTTAATATAAACAATCATATAGAATGAATATTCCGCTGACTTTTAAAATTTCTTGATAATAATTATTTTCTAATTTTGAAGTGCTTTTTTTATAGATTCTTCAAATGGAGCTCTTAAAATACCTTTTTCTGTAATTATTCCTGTTATAAGTTCGTTAGGAGTAACATCAAAACCCGGATTTATAAAATTTATACCTTCTGCACAAATTGTTTTTCCGTTAATATGTGAAACTTCTTCGTGAGAACGTTCTTCAATCGGAATTTCTTTACCCGATTTTATATTACCGTCTATTGTTGATATTGGTGCAGCAATATAGAACGGAACATTGTGATATTTTGCAGCTATTGCAACTGTATAAGTTCCAATTTTATTTGCAGTATCACCGTTTGCAGCAATTCTATCCGCACCCACAACAACCATATCAATCATACCTTTACTCATAAAATACGAACACATACCATCCGTTATCAAAGTAACAGGTATTCCGTCAGTTTTTAATTCAAAAGTTGTAAGTCTTGCACCTTGTTGACGAGGTCTTGTTTCATCGGCAAAAACCTGAATAGTATTGTCTTTTGCATAAGCAGAACGGATAACACCAAGAGCTGTTCCATAAGCAACAGTGGCAAGAGCTCCTGCGTTACAGTGAGTAAGAATAGTTGCTCCTTTTGGAACAACTTCAGCTCCATATTCGCCCATTTTTTTATTTATTTCAATATCTTCATTTTCAAGTCTTTTCCCATTTTCGATTAATTCCTGTACAATTCCATTAACGTCAGATTTCGAATTTAGAATAAGCTCTTTTTGTTTTTTAC
>CADCPD010000036.1 GCA_902803265.1 uncultured bacterium
ATGCAGGATTTACGCATATTCCAAAAAATTTATGTTCTTTTGCTTCTTCAAATAGTTTGATTAAGTCATCTTTTGTTGCATCTTGTTTTAACAATGTGTGTTCTACGTATTCATTTAGTGGTTTCCTTTATAACCGTCCTTTCTTTGTCTTGTTCTTATTTTAATATAAATAACTTTTTTTGTATTATTTTGTTAATAAAACTTATAAATATTGTTTTTGATAGCTTGTTATGCTAAGATTTATTTTATTTACGAGGATTTAATAGTTATGTTTAGTAATATTTTTGGAAAATCGGAAAGTAGTGTTGAGCGTTTTGACGCTAAGTTGAATGCTTTTTATAGTGCTTTAAAAGAACTTTTTGATTATGATTCGGTTTCGGAAGAAAGAAAGCTTTATCTTTCTGAAGTTATGAATGAATATGGTTATTTAAATTATCCTCATATTAAAGCTTTAGAAGAATTAACTCCTGCTGAAACGCTGTTTTGTTTGGAATTTAAGTGGAAAAATAATGGTGTATTTTCTGCAGGCAATTTTTTATTTGAAAATAACGAAATTAGTGTTTTACAACGTAATAAGATTTATTCGCCTGATTGGATAAGCAAGGAAGGGCATGAAATTAAGTTAATAAACTTACCTGCCCTTTCAAATGGCAATATTACTAATGAGTGTGCTAAATTTATTGATTGGCTAAAACAATTATTAATTTTACCTACAGGTAATTTAAAATTTGGAATTTTGAATACGACTATTTATTTGGTTCCTTTCCATCCTCGTGAATTTGGTTGTGCATATCTTCCTTTAGGTATGGAAGCTTCGGAAACTCTTTATGATTCTGTTATTGGAGAAAAAACGGGTTATGATGCTACTCAACAAGTTGCTACTTTTATAAAAATGGCTCAGCTTGCCGGCCATCCGGTTATTTATGACATTTTACCTCAGATTTCAAGATTTTCAAAGTATGTTTTACTTAAACCATATATAGCAAGATGGTTTGATATTAATGAGTTGATTTCAAAAATTACGGATAAAGTTGACGAAATAGCGTTCTTTTTGAATGATGAATATCCTAAAACTGATGTTGATATCGTTAAAGAATTATATAAGGAACTTTTAAAATCCGGAAATGGTGAAATTTCTTCACATTATAAAGAAATTTATGATGTGTTTGACGAGAAATTACTTCCATTTAAAAAAGAAATTTCCAATAAAATGGCTGAAAAATCTAGTCAAGAGAAAATTTGCAAAAAAGTTGAAAAGATTATTTCAAAAATTAACGGAAAGCCTTTGAATAAATTGAAATCTCTTGATGACTTAACTAATGTCAAGGAAACAGTTGAGACTTTAATTAAAGAAAATTTGTGGCCGCTTCCGGGTGGAGCTTGGTGTTCTTCCGGTATTCCTGTTTTTGACAAAATGTCTGAATCTGGTTGTTATCCTATGTTTTTACATTTTAATAACAAAGATGAAGATGTAACTGAATACGCAAATTTGGATTGTCAAACTCCTATTTATTTTGCATATCTTGATAAGAATAAGTATAATGACAGAGTTATAGATACTTATATCGAATATTTGGATGAACTTCAAGATTTATATAATGTAGATGGATTCAGAGTTGATCATGTCGATCACATAGTTGATGATATTTCTCAAAAAGATGGTTTCCCTATAAGTTACAGATGTCCTGCAAAAGTTTTGGGAAAAGTTAATTCTTATTTTAAACGTAAGATTCCTTATTTTGCTACTCTTGCAGAATACATGCTTTGGGATAAATTTTATAAGGAATATCATCTTGATATGAAATTTGATTTATTATGGGGAGATGACATTGTTTCTCAATCAGATAAAACTCCGGCAGAAATAATAAAAGATAATCAATATTTGGCAAATTTTAATATACCGCTATACAATAGTTCCAAGCTTTCGATTCTCAAAACCTATAACAATCAGGATGGAGAATTTGCTTCAATTGACAGATATCCGGCTCAATTAGGTGAAAGTGGTGCGATGTATAAGTGGTTTAAATATAAATTTATACCCGGAGGTAAATTCGCTTCTCGTCCTATGATGTATGTGGATGGTGACGAAAGCTTTACTCAAGTTGGTATTGAACATACAATTACCAATGAAGTACCAATGAAAAGAGAAAAAAATTATTATTTCTATGCCAAATTTGATGCTTTGAGCAGATTTGTAAAATCTCAAGATGTTATTATTAACGGTGAAGCTCAAATTATTGCAGAAGATAATGAAGGTTTTGCAACATGGATGATTTCTAAAGAACCTTTAAAACAAGCATTTTTGATTATTTCTAACTGTAATTCACCGTTTGAAAAATTTAATAAACAAGCTGAAGATGGTACATCTTATACTGAGGTTGAAGTTGGAAAAGATATTTATAATAAAACTGTAAATATTCCAGGTGATTATGCTGCTGTAGCAGAGTATGTTTTTGATGGTAGAATTTATTCTAAAGTAGATTTTGCTTCTCCTGAATATTCATTGACATTCCCATCTTTATATCCAGGTCAATTTAAGATATTTGTTATAACTAAATAATCATAGGTTTTCATGAAAATATTTTTGACGATATTAACTGTTATCTTTTGGGGAATTGCTATTGTAATTCAGTTCATGATTCATAATAGAACAAGTGAGACAGTTCCTGTATTGGTAAGAAATTTATTATTGATTTTCGTTGGACTAGGTTGTTTTACATTTAGCCTTGTTATGTCTGGTTCTTTAGATTAGTTAGTTGTTATCAGATGTTTGCACAACAGATAAGCTGTTTTTGTGTCTGTGAAAAAGTTTTATTTTACTTATTCTTTCCCTTACATGTTCAAAATGTTCTGAATCCGGCATAGTTGTTAAAAATTTTCTGTAATATCTAATTGCATCAGTAAATCTTTTAAGTTTATCAAAACAAATACCAATACCTAATATAGCTTTTTCGTATTTTGGATTTAATTTTAAAATTTGGTAAAATATTGAACAAGCCTCTTTGTATTCTTCCAAGCTCATTAATAATGCAGCTTTATGCTGATGAGCTTTAAAGTATTCAGGTGCTTCTTCATTGATTTTATCGTATATCAATAATGCCATTTCATCTTCATCACAAAGTTCATGTGCTATTGCTAATTGAACTTGCGCATTTAAATTCTTATTATCTAATGTTATTGATTCTCTTAATATATTCATTGCTTCAGAAGGCTTTCCGTCTAAAAGCAGACATATACCTAATTCATAATTAATATCTTTATTTTTACTATCAACTTTTAATGCTTTTTCCAATGTAGAAATTGCTTTTGAAAATTCTTGCAAATGTTTGTATGAAAGCGCTAATCCGTAATATGCTTCTAAATTTTCTCTGTTTAAAAGAATAGCTCTTAAATATTTTGGGATGCTTTCTTTAAACATCATTGTTGAACGTAAAGCGTCTGCTCTTGCGCACAAAACAAAAGATTCATCCTTTTCTAACAAATCAGGACATGTTACATATTTATGTTTTTTTAATTTACTATGTTTTTTTTCTTCTGTTTCTGCTGTCATAACTTTCCTCTGTGTCTTTATTCTATTTTTTTTTGTTTGTCATGGTATCAACCGTGAGGATGAAATTTATTGACCATTGGATTTATTTTTATAAGTGTGTTATAAAATCTTTATGAGATGTATTTTGCTGTTAATCGTTGTTATTTTTTCTTGCGTGCCTGTATTTGCTGATGATACAGTTGACCTTACAGGTGTTGAGAAAAATAAAATAAATATTTCTAAACCTAATACAAAAATAAAAGGTAGTCTTTTAATTAAAGACGATGAGCTTTTACAATCCTTGATTGAAACTCAAAAGAAGAGGGATATGATGGATATTGAAGCTCTTTGGAAAGGTACTGTAGAAAATAATAAAGTTATTGAATTTGCTTTGAAAAAGCTTGCTACTCCTGAAAGCCAAAGACGAATACATTCATCTTTAATGGCAAAAACTCTTTCGGCTGTTGTTAGCGGAACTTCTTTTGTTCCTTCTTTTATGGGTGCGGATCCTTGCATTCAGACATCAGCTTTCGCAGCAGGTAGGCTTGCTCAAACACTACTTAATAAAAAAAATACGCCTCAAGAAGTTCCTTTAACAGATACTGAGTTAATTGAATTTGCCGGCTTAGTTGAGTCTTTGCAAGATAAAATTATTATTGCTTATTACAACTATAAAAATTCTTTGATGATGTTGAAGGATACTCGTCAGAGAATGTTATTGTACTCAAAAAATTATTCTAAAGCTTTGAATAAGGGCGATATTTTGGATATTACAATTTCTTCAAATTTGTATCAAACTATGAAAGTTCAAGAATATGCTGCTGAAATGAACTGCGAAAAGTATCATCTGGAGTTACAACGTCTTGCAGGAAAACAAGTTGTGGATAACCTTAATTTGTATATGTTTGATTATGAATCAGCTTTATTTCAAGGAAAGAAGGGAACAAAATGAATAAACTTTGCTTTTCTTTGTTAATGGTATTTCTATTTACTCCGTTGTATTCTTATGCAGTTACACTTGATGAAGTTACTTCTATAAAGGATTCGGCATATCGTGTAGGAACAAGCGATGAAGTTGAACTTAAATATACGGTAAAGGATAAAGTTAATCTAAGCTCAGTAAAAAATGAAGATGAAATTTTTGATTCTCGCGCTATTACTTATGCTGACTTGAGCATTAAAAAAATTTCAAAAGAAATTTCTGATAATTTAAATATTAAGTCTCAATATATGATGGAAGATTTATCTTTATTGTGGAGAGGAGCAGCAACACAAAGTGATACCATTAAATTTGCTCTTTATAAGTTAGCAAATCCGGATGCGGATAAACCAAGTGAACATTCTGTTAAAAAAGTTCTTGGCACGATAGCTAGCATGTCTACTCTTGTGGGAGCAGGAGTAGGAAATCCTCTTTTGGCTTCAGGTTCTTTTTTGGGTAGCAATTTGTTAGGCATTGCTGCACAAGATGATAAATCTATAAATTATAAATTTTCTCGAGTTACGGATGCTGATATGATTATTCTTGTAAGAAAAATCGATGAACTTCAACAAGAAATTGTTAATCAGTATTATGACTACATGTCTTCTCGAAAATTATTTGATTTATATGGTGAACAGACTAAAAAAGCATACAGTAATTATCATTTTGCAGAAAGAGGTGCATCTAGAGAGGTTGTTTTAATCTCGGATGCTTATTATCGTGAATCTGCTGATAAACAAATGCAAGCACGTAATACTTTTTATGCAAAACGAGCTTCTCTTGAACAACTTGTAGGTAAAGAGACATTTCAGCAATTTGAAGATAACCTTAATAAAAGAGAAAAGTCTAACAAATAAATTTTTTATATTATGATAATCTCCGTATCATTTCTTGAGCTTCTTCGTTATCCGCAAAAATTTCAACTGATTTTTCGGCATATTCAAGAGCTTTATCATTATCTTTAAGTTGTTCATAGCATTTTGCAACATTCATGAGCATAAGGCTGTTATTAGGATTTAACTCAAGAATTTTTTCAAAAATCGTTGCAGCTTGTTGAAATTCTCCGTTATTATAATATGTAAGAGCAAGAACGTTTTCTGTTTCTACATTTCTATTGATTTCATACGAAGCTATTAAATATCTTTTTGCACAATCATAATCTTTTATCATATAGTAAGCTTTTCCTAGTAAATAAAGACTATAATCATCATTTGAAACTTTCTTTACAACTTTTTCGAGTAGTAAAACGGCAGCTTCATTGTCGTTCAATGCCATTTTATTTTTTGCTGCAAATGTTAATATATTGATATTTTCGTTATCGTTTTCTAGTACCTGTTTGTATATTTCTTCCGCAGAATTGTAGTCTCCTGTTGCATGTAAAAAGTTTGCGTATTCAAATCGAATGTTATTATCTTCAGGTGCAAGTTCCATAGCTTTATTAAATTCGTCTTTTGCGTAATCAAAAAGACGTTTGTTCAGATAAATTACGCCTAAATCCTTATGTGTTTTTGCGTCGTTAGGCTCAAGTTCAATTACCTTTTTAAAAATTCTTTCTGCTGTATCAACATCTTTTGTTTTCATACATAACATTGCATATTCGTGATATAAATTTGCAGAAATTGAACCTTGCATTATTAAATGTTCAAATACATCTTTTGCATCTTCGTATCTGTTGCTTCTAATATACATATTTATTAGTTTTTGAGACATTAATACTGATTTAGGATTTTTCTTTACAAGTTTTTCCATTAATTCAATAGCTTCATCGTTATGTCCAAGTTGTTCATGACAACAAGCTAAGTTGTATAGAAAATTATGTTTATCAGGAAATTTTTCTGATAAATGTTGATAATGTTCTATTGCTTTTTCATATTGTGCGGATTTGTATTCTGAAAGTGCTAATGATACTATGTATTGTTCTGATGGTTCAATCGCATAAGCTTGTTCAAAATATTTGCAGGCTTCAGCGTTTTTATTTTGAATTTGTAGAATTGAACCAATATTGTAGTATGTTAATGGGTTTGCAATATCCAGTTCGGTTGCTTTCATATAATTTTCTAAAGCTGCATCATGATTTCCTACTGATAAGTATGCTGTTCCTAAATTATTATATGTTTGAGCATTTTTTGGATTTAATTCTGCTGACTTAGATAAATATATTATGCAATTTTCCATATCTCTCAATGCAAGATATGTGGTTCCTATAAGATAGTTGTATTTTGCATCTTCAGAATTTTTTTCGATTGTTTTAATAGCATAGGTCAATGCATTTTCAGGTTTGTGTGTTTTTAAGTAAACAATTGCAAGACTTGCGTATGCATCAATGTAGTCTTCACGTAATTCAATTACTGTTTTATATGCGGTTTCTGCATGTAGGTAGTCATCCAGATTATCATAACAAGTACCAAGATAATACCAGCATGTTGCGTCATCTTGTCTGTATTTCACAACTGTTTCAAATATTGTTCGGCCTTCTTCATAAAGTTTTAAATTTACATTGCAAAGTCCTAAAAGTTTTAAGGCTTCAATGTTGTGTTCATCTGTTTTTAAGAATTCTTCAAGCTGTATTTTTGCTTCTTCAAATTCTTCTTGTCCGATTAATTCATTAATTTTATCTAAAGTATTATCCATACTTTACATTATATATGAAAAATTTTTAATTAAAACATGTTTGTGTTACAATAGTCATGCTAAATAGGGGATAAGGAGGATTATTTTGTCTCAGCAAAATATATTTCAGAACGGTAATATTATACCTGTAAACATAAGAGAAGAAATGAAACGTTCATATATCGATTATGCAATGAGCGTAATTGTTGGTCGTGCACTACCTGATGTGAGAGATGGTTTAAAACCTGTACACAGAAGAATATTGTTTGCTATGAGTGAATTGGGCATGACACCAGATAAACCTTTTAAAAAGTGTGCCAGAATTGTCGGTGAAGTTTTGGGTAAATATCACCCTCACGGAGATTCATCTGTATATGAAGCTTTAGTTAGAATGGCTCAAGATTTTGCAACGAGATATCTTATGATAGACGGTCATGGTAACTTCGGTTCTGTTGACGGTGACCCTGCTGCTGCAATGAGATATACAGAAGCACGTATGCACAAAATTACACAATCAATGTTAGCTGATATAGATTGCGAAACAATTGATTTTGTTCCAAACTTTGACGGTTCATTAGAAGAACCGGATGTTTTACCTGTAAGATTACCTATGATTTTATTAAATGGTTCTTCAGGTATTGCAGTTGGTATGGCAACGAATATTCCTCCGCATAACGTTTCTGAAGTTGTTG
>CADCPD010000037.1 GCA_902803265.1 uncultured bacterium
GCGGGAGCAAGACGAGCAGGACACGGAACATAATAAGCGAGCAGAGGCACGAACAAAGTGAGAGCCGAAAAATTATAAACGAAAACGTTGAGTTTTCGTTTTAATTTTGAGCGTTGCCGTTTAATGCGAGTGGGCATTTGTGAATAGTGAGTGGGGGGGGTGGTGAATGGTGTTTTCTATTCACTATTCAAATAATTTTAGCGTAATGACAAAGCTTTTAATTTAGACATTAAATCTTTATCCAAAAGTGCCAAGTATTCTTTATAATTATCTTTTTTATCTTGATTTTGAGTCGGATGAAGCAGAGCTTCAGTTAATTTATCTTTTTTAGAATTTGCTTTATAGCCGTAGTAAAGAGTATTAGAATCCATGTTAGATGTATATTGAACTCCGACTATGTAATCATTTGTTTTTAGTCCGTATTTTTTTGCTTCTTTTTGGTTCCCTATTGTAAAAGTACTCAATAAGCAAACTTTTATCAGATTTATCAAATTTGTTTTAGAAAACATTTTTAAATCAGGTATTAAATACGGTTTTTCAAATTGTGTTCTTACATATGGTATATCATATTCTTTAGCTAATTTGCATACTATTTTAAAAATATTAGGAATTGCATGCATATGAACGTGAGAATCAATATGCTGAGGTTTAAAATGTTTTAACGCTTCTTCTATTTGCAGGCGATAATCTCCTTCCAATTCTTCTAAAAATTCCTTATCGAAAGATTTTTTTAAAACAGCGCCAAAACTATTATGATATTCTCCATTTTTGTCATATAGTTTTGAATTTTGTTTTAAATCTTTTTTCAGAGTATTGAATTCAAAAATATTCAAATGCAAACCAACTCTGAAATTTTCATTATCCAATAATTGTTGTAATATTTCATAATTACAATAAGGAGTATTAACCATAACACTTGTGCTATTTAAAATACCAAATTTAGAAGCTTCTAAAATTGCCAAATTATTTTCTTCAGATATTCCGTAATCATCCGCATTTATTATATACACTTTTAAGCTTCCTCTCTTTTTTTGAATGCAAAATATTTAAACAATACATATGTTACAACAGATACAATAAATAACGATATAAATTGTGCTATGTAAACATTTTTCATTATGTATCTTACTAAAATTTCAAGAATTATAACGTTAATAAAATAGCTAACAGCCCACGTTGAACAACATTTTAAATATTCTCTGATATAATTGCCTTTAGTGCAAAATACAAAGAACTTTTGATTTAAATATGAAAATACAGAAGAAATAACCCACTGAAGGACAACACAAAGTTGATAATGTTCACTTCCGAGAATAAATAAAGCTATTGCAAAAATAAAATAAGATATTGCTGCATTAATGCAGCCAATAATGACAAATCTAATTTTGTCCGATATTGAGCATATTTTATTGTAAATATCTTTCAAGTTATTCATATTACAAGTTTATCATTAATTTAAATAAATCAAAAAATGTTAATTTTGTTTAAAATCAAACATGCAAAACTCTTTTGTATTATTCTATTAATAGGGAGAAAATTTATGGGAAAAGATACAAGATTAGCTATAGTAATACCTTGTTATAATGAAGAAGGTTTAATACATTCAACAACCGACAGATTAATTGAATTGATGAATGATTTAATACAAAGAGAAAAAATATCTTCGGAAAGTTACATATATTTAATAAATGATGGTTCAAAAGATAATACTTGGAAAGAAATTAAAGAATCGTGCGAAAAACATGCCGGAAGAATAAAGGCTTCAAGTTTTTCGAGAAATTTTGGAAATCAAAAAGCATTGCTTGCAGGAATGACGGGTGCTCATAATATAGGTTGTGATGCACTTGTTACAATTGATGCCGATTTACAGCAGGATGAAACTAAAATTGAAGAATTTGTTCAAAAATATGATGAAGGCTGTAAAGTTGTATTCGGTGTCAGAAATGACAGAAAAACAGACGATTTTATTAAGAAAACTACGGCATTAGCATTTTATAAATGTATGAATATGCTTGGCGCTAATATAATTAAAAATCACTCTGATTACAGATTAGTTTCAAAAGAGGCTTTGGATGTACTTGAAAAATTTAATGAGACAGATTTATTTTTAAGAGGATTTTTCCATGAAATTGGTTTTAAAACGGGTGTAGTACATTTTGACGTAAAACCAAGAATGGTAGGTAAGTCTAAATTTAATTTATTGTCGTTGACTGCACTTGCTGTTAACGGAATAACTTCATATAGTATAGTTCCTCTAAAAATGATTTGTGTGCTTGGTTTTATATGTATGTTGTTTGCTTTTGTTACAGGTTTAATTGTACTTTATGCAAAATTGGTATACAATGATTCTCCAAACGGTTGGGCAACAGCAATCATATTAACTTCGTTCTTTGGCGGAATGCAGTTATTCTGTTTGGGTATTGTCGGTGAATATTTGGGTCAAATATTCAGAGAAGTTAAACACCGCCCTCGTTATTTAATTGAAGAAGAAATACTATAAAATATAGGAATATAAAAATGATTGAATTTATAAAAAAACATCCCGAAATATTTACATTATTTGGGCTGTTGTGCTTTTGTTTTTTAATATTTTTCTTTGGCATAGGTAATTATGCGCTAATGGATGTTGATGAAACAAGATACGTAACTATGTCCAGAGATATGTTCAACACAAAAGATTTTATGACTCTATATTTAAATGGAGCATACTTTTTTGAAAAACCGCCATTATATTTTTGGGGTGAAGTTCTTTCATTTCTTACTTTTGGAGTAGTAAATGAATTTACGGCAAGATTTCCTGTCGCTTTATATGGAACATTATCAACATTATTATTATATTTTGCCGGTAAAAAAATCGTATCAAGAAAATACGGAATAATTTCTGCAATAATACTTGCAACGAGTGTTGAATTTTTAATACTTGCAAAATATGCTATTCTTGATATTTTGCTTGCAACTTGCGTTGAATTTTCAATTATTGCAGGTTTTATGACTTATTTTGTTCAAGATAAAAACAAAAAATATTGCTGGTGGGCTTTTTATATTTTTTCAGCATTAGCTGTTCTTGCAAAAGGTATTCCTGGGTTTGTTTTGCCATTTGGAACAATGTTTTTTGCCGCAATTTTTACAAAAAGATTTAAAGAATTATTTAAACCTCAATATTTATTAGTAGGCTTTTTATTATTCTTTTTAATTGTTTTACCTTGGCACATATTAATGCTTACTAAGTATGACCCTCTATTCTTTAATGAATACATTATGCGACATCACGTAAGCAGATTTTTCAATTCAGAAGGTGTTAGCAGAAAACAACCATTTTACTTTTTTGCGTTAACAATTCTTTGGGGATTTTGTCCATGGCTTTTATCTGCAGTAAGTGTTTTAATATCAAAAATAAAATCATTGAAAAATATTCAATTTAAATTAAATTTTGAAAAATTTTCAAACCAACAAAAATATTTATTTTTAAACATTATAGCTTTTGTTTTAATCTTTTTATTTTTCTCATCATCAAGCACAAAGCTTGTAACATATATTGTTCCTGTATATTTTACGTTGGCAAATATTATGGCGTTTGTCTGGGTAAAATATCTTGATAGTGATAATTATAACAAATCAATAAATATATCATCATATATTTGGTTTGGGATTTTATTTACAGCCTCAATAGTTGCAATGTTCACACCATACTTTTTACCAAAAGATTTATATGCTGACATCGTTTCAGTAAAATGGTTTACTATTTCTTTATTATTTGTTTTTGGTTTAACAGGATTGATTGTTACCAAATTAAATAAAAAATATTTAGTATTTGGAACATTATCTGCGTTTATAGTTGTCTTATCAGCATTTGGAATGGGTAAATATTTTGAACTTGATTATACTTTCGGACAAAATGATTTGATGAAATATGGAAAATACGCTATTGATAACAATTTAAAAATAATAACAATTAATAATCAAAACAGATATTCTTTGAATTACTACGGGCCTAAAGAGGTTAAATTCGGAAAATATGATACAATACAAGATGCATTTAAAGATGGAGACACAGATACCGTATTTATAATTAGAAAAAAAGATTTAAAATTTTACGATAATATTCCAAAATACACAACATTATTTGACGGCAAAAAGTATTTGTTAATTAAACCTTAACAATAACCCCAACGCCATAATCCAGGTCAGACATGACAAGATTAAACCTGCTAATGTAAGAATTTTTAAAGCTTTTAGTTTATTAGGTGACAAATTTATTCTGTCAAAAATAAGTTTTGACAGAATAAAAAATATAGATAAAATTATTAATAAAATAATTGCTAAAATTGCACAAATTTTCAGCATCATAATAACTTCTCCGAATATTATGCTTCTTTATTGTATTTATCAACCCAGCATTTATTAAATTTAAGAGCGATATTATGCTTGATACAGTATTTAATCAAATCTTTTTTAACTTCAGGAGCTAAAATATACATCGCAATAATATTTGGAATTGCCATAGAAAGCATCATTGCATCAGTAATATTAATAACAGAAGTTACATTAAGAACTGAACCAATAATAATAAATCCGCAATAAATTAATTGGAAAGTCAAACTTCTCTTTTTACCTTCACCAAACAAATAGTTCCAAGACTTTTGACCATAATATGCCCAAGAAATAAGAGTTGATAAAGCATATAATAAAACAATACACGCCAAAATTTTAGGGAAAAATGGCATAACAGAAGATAAAGCTTGAGAGGTCATTTCAATACCTTGAGTTTTACCAATAAAATCTTGATAAGTACTTGTAATAATAATTGCTAAAGCTGTTAATGTACACATAACGCCTGTTAAAAAAGGTTCCAATAAAGAAACGAAGCCTTGAGACAAAGGTTCATCTGTTTTAACGGTTGCATATGCAATAGGAGCAGAACCTGTACCTGCTTCATTACATTGAACAGATCTTCTTAACCCCATAATCATAGCAATAAAAGCTCCACCATATACAGCTTGCGGTTGGAAAGCTTCTTTTACTATAACAGCACAAGCATGTGGTAACAAATGAATGTTAAATAAAATTACAGCCAAAGCTGAGAATAAATATATAAAAATCTTTAATGGAACAATTTTTTCAGTAACTTTAACTATACTTTTAATACCTCCGATTGTGATTAAACCAACAAGTATAGCCATAGAAGTACCAATAACCCAATGCATATTGTTCATAAATGCAAATTTATCGGAAGTAACATTAATAAACTGATTTGCAGCTTGATTAATTTGAATCATATTACCGCCGGTAATAGCACCACCGATACAAAGAACTGAAAATAAAACAGCCAAAGGCTGACCTAACCAGCGTAAACCTTTACGGGTTAAACCGTGAGCAATGTAGTGCATCGGTCCGCCAGATACCGTATCATCAGGGTTAAATCTACGATATTTAACAGCAAGGCCGGCTTCAACAAATTTTAAAGACATCCCAAAGATAGAACCGACAATAACCCAAAAAGCAGCACCTGGACCACCCATAGAAATAGCAATTGCAACACCCGCAATACTACCCATACCTATTGTTCCCGATAAAGCAGTCATTAAGGCTTGAAAAGATGAAACTTCACCAACACCGTCTTTTGCTTTTTGAGGACGAGTTAAGACTTTCAAAGCATGTCCAAACCCCCAAACAGCTATACCACGTAGATAAAATGTAAAGAAAATACCTGCAACTAGGACCCATAAAACAACAAGAGGAATATCAGAGCCCCCGATATTTATCGGATAGAATACCCAACTTGCAATTTTATCTGAAACAGGTGCAATATTTTCATCCATAAATTGGTCAATATTAAACGCATAAGCTTTATCAATCGATAAAACTAAAAATGCTAACATTAAGTATAAAATCTTATTCATTAAAAATCCCTTATCTAGCAAAAAAGAGGGTAAAAGAGCCCTCTAATTTTTAAATGGAGCACGAGGATTACCAAAGGTAGACTCCACAAAACTATTTATAACTTAAAAACATTAATAAATCAAGAGCTTTTAACACAATAAAAATGTTTAACGCTTTCTAAAGAATAAAATACAAACTTATTCAAAACATAAGAAGCTTTTAAAGTATTAATAACCACCAAAAATAGCATACGCTTTATAACTATAAAAATTTAACAGCAAACTTAAAAATTAAGGTTTTAATTTATAATCTAAATTTTTTAAGAAAACCGGATTTTCTACTTTATTCATTAAAAATTTATTATCTTGTTCTTTTAAGAAATAAATATTTAACATCCCACTTGGCATTTTTCTATAAGAAATAGAAACTGAATAATTTTCATAGTCAAAACTTATAATATCTTCTTTTAAGCCTGACTTAAATTCTGCTTCGTAAACAGTCCAAAGCTGAAAAAATTCTTCTTCTGAAACGTCTTTATTAAAGTTTAAATAGTCTAAAATAGCTCTATAATTTCTTTTTCGCTTATATTCAATATCCAGACCAACAGGTTCACTATCAAACAAAATACCGATTAAATATTTTGAATGAGAAATATTAAAATATATAGGGTTATTTTTTAGATACGGTTTTCCATTTTTAACCAGAACTTCATCAATAATGCCAAATTTTACTTTTAACAAATAATCCAAAAGCTTCCTTGCAAGCTTATGTTGAAGCTTTGAAAGAGCAATTTTATCTAAATTATTATACTTTTTATCAATTTTAGTAAAAAATAAATCCATAATAAATACTAAGGGACAAAAATTTTGCACAAAAAAGAGCCTTTCGGCTCTTATTTTAAATGGAGCGGGAGACGAGGCTCGAACTCGCGACATCTTCCTTGGCAAGGAAGCATTCTACCACTGAATTACTCCCGCGTACCTTTTATTATACGTGCTAAATTTTTTTTGTAAAGTACTTAAATAAAAATAAAAAAAAAAGTTTACTATTTAGTATTTTGTATGTATTATCATGAGTAAAGGATTTGTTTTATGAGGAGAAAATATGCCGAGTGTAAAGCAAGAAACTGTTAACAGTAATTTAATGCCGCAAAATATTGAAGCTGAAGAAGCTATTTTGGGTGCTATTTTAGTTAATCCCGAAACTTTATCAAGAGTTGCCGAAACTTTAAAAGCTGATTATTTTTACAAACCTGCGCACAGATATGTTTATGAAGCTATGCTCCAATTATTTAATCAAAATGAAAGAATTGATATCGTTACGGTTTCTGAAGTTTTAAATTTAAATTCAAAACTTGAACTTGTAGGAGGCAGAGCTTTTATTAATGATTTATCTTATAAAACAATTACAACCTCTAATATTGAGTATTATTCAAAAATTGTTCAAGAAAAAGCTATTAAGCGTTCGCTCATTTCCGCAGGTTCGGAAATTGTTTCTTACGGTTATGATATGAATACCGTTGACGAATCTCTCGGCAAAGCTGAAAAGCTTATTTTCGAAATTTCAGCCAATAAAAATACCAAAGATTTAGTTCCTGTTAAAGATGTTGTTTTTGAAACTTATGAACAAATTGATTACAGATACAACCACAGAGATGAATTAATTGGCGTACCAACATCATTCTATGATTTAGACAGAATCATGAACGGGCTTCAAAAATCTGATTTAATAATTTTAGCTGCACGTCCTGCAATGGGAAAAACCGCTTTCGCGCTGAACATTGCAACAAACGTTGCGATAAAAGCAAAAACCCCTGTTGCTATATTTTCACTTGAAATGTCAAAAGGCCAATTAGTTCAAAGAATTCTTTGTTCAGAAGCTGAAGTTGATTCTCAAAGATTAAAAACCGGTAATATGCAAAAGAAAGACTGGGATAAACTTGCAAATGCAATGAATGATTTAGCAGAAGCACCTATATATATTGATGATTCAAGCGGTTGTACTTTAACAGATTTAAGAGCAAAAGCACGCCGTCTTGCTATGCAAGAAAAAAATCTCGGTTTAATTGTTATAGACTACCTTCAATTAATGGAAAGTACAGGAAAGGAAGAAAGAACTCAGGCAATTTCAACAATTTCCAGAGGTTTAAAAACTCTTGCAAGAGAATTAGATATTCCTATTATTGCACTTTCTCAATTATCACGTGCCGTAGAAGGAAGAAAGGACAGACGTCCTATGCTTTCAGATTTGAGAGAATCAGGTGCTATTGAACAAGACGCGGACATAGTTATGTTTATTTATCGTGATGACTATTACAGAGATAATGAAGAAGAATCTGAAAATGCTGCGCCCAAAGGTAATGAAGGTAAATCCGAAATAATAATAGCAAAACACAGAAACGGACCAACCGGTATGGTTGAATTACTATTCCAATCAAATATAACCAAGTTTAAAAATCCTATAAAAACAGATACGTTCTAGGCTTAATTTACCATTTTTTAAATACAAAAAATACGGCAAGAATTACAAGTAAAAACCCTACTATATAATTCCATTTTAAGCCTTCTTTTAAATATGTAACCGAAAATATTGAAAATACAATTAGAGTAATTACTTCTTGCATTGTTTTAAGCTGTGCAGCATCATAAACTTGATGTCCGATTCTGTTTGCAGGAACTTGAAAACAGTATTCAAAAAATGCAATCCCCCAGCTTACAAGAATAACTATCCATAAAGCTGTGCTTTTGTGTTTTAAATGTCCATACCATGCGAATGTCATGAACACATTTGATATTGTTAACAGTATTATTGGTGCGAAAAATTTTATCATATTAACAATTGTAAA
>CADCPD010000038.1 GCA_902803265.1 uncultured bacterium
CCATATTAGAGCGCGTTTGCTCTCCTGTTGGAAGTTGTGTTTGATTTCTTCCTTCTTCTGCGTACGCTAACCCTTTACTTTGTTGAAGATTACTATTGTTATCTTCTTGCATGTCTGCAGAAGATTGTTTTGCTTTTGAATCTTCTTCATTGTTTACCTGTGGTCTGCTTATAGGATATTGTCTCGGACCAATCTTTGGTATCATACGTTAAATCTCTCCCCAAATTTAAACATATCTCTTTTTTATTATCACATTTATTTCTTTTTATTAGACCATACATTTAATGTACTTTTTTTATTTAATGAAAAATTTTTAAAAGTCCATATTTACTAAGTGTTTAACATGTTGTATAATTGTTGAAAAAAGTTTAAAGGCATCCAAATGAAGAATTTTTTTGATAAAATAAAGAATTTTACTAAACAAATTACCGAAGTTGAAAACAATTTATACACAGGTAAAAAAGATTTTTTAGAAATTTATGAGAGAAATGCAGAACTTGAAAAAGAAATAGAAGAACGTACTTATGAGTTAAACATCGCTAACCAACGTATGTTAACTTTGCAACATATCTGGGATATGATGAATTCTTCAAAACCTATTTCCAGTGTATTGAAAACTACTGTTAAATCTTTGCAAGAAGAATTAAATTATTTAAGCTGTTTAATTATTCAAAAAGAGTCTGATGAAAATGGTGATTATTCAGAAATTATTGCAATGTCTGAAGATCAAACATCTGAAAGACTTTCTGCACTATTTAAAAACCATCTTAAGACAACAAGATTATCTTATGATAAAAATAAACTAATCTGGAAAGCTCTTTTAAAGCACGAAATTACTCACAGTAAAAGTCTCAGAGACGGGCTTGAATCAATTTTACCAAATCTTGATGAAGAAGTTATGGAAAATATACTTTCCAATGCAAAATGCCGCTCGTTCATTGTTTTACCTTTAAAAACAATAAATAAAGATTTTGGTGTTCTTTGTGTGTTATCATATAGAGAAGAATTAACAGAAGGCGAATTAGATTTCTTAAGACTTTTTGCAAGACAAATTGAACTTGCACTTACTATTGTAAATCTGTTCCAAGTCGTTAAAGATCAAGCCGTAACGGATGCGCTTACAGGCTTATATAACAGAAGATATTTCCAAGAATGTTTGGATAAAGAAGTTATACGTGCAAAACGTCAAAATCAACCGTTTACAATTATTGGTATTGACTTAGACCACTTAAAACATATTAATGATAAATTTGGTCACTCCTTAGGAGATTTAGCTATTCAGCAAATTTCAAAAGTTTTAAAACAAAATGCTCGTTCAATTGATGTTCCTGTAAGAATGGGTGGAGAAGAATTTAATATTCTTTTACCCGGTATTGATTCTGATGGAGGAATGAAAGCTGCAGAGAGAATTCGTAAAGCGATTGAAGATTCTCCAATTGAAATTGTTGGTAAAATTACTGCAAGTTTAGGTGTTGCAACATTTTTGGAACAATCCGATAATATAGAAGAATTACTTGAACTTACTGACCAAGCAATGTATCAGTCAAAACGTAACGGAAGAAATCAAGTTACATTAGCAAAAACAAATAACCAATCTTCTTGGCAAGAACGTGCTATTGATGCGTTTATTGATATATTATCAAAACAACGTGTTCCTATTGATAAAGATTTTTCTAAGGAATTATGCGACAAATTAAAAGAAACTACAGCTGATAGTAATTCGCCAAAAGAGATGGTTTATACTGTTACCGATATGCTTTCAAAGATTTATAATCCTCAGCATAATGATGGTTCTACAAAGTCAAAACTTATCATTGCGACAATGCTTGCAAAACACTTTGAATTATCACCTGAAGAACTTGATAATTTAAAGATTGCAATGCTTTTATATGATATCGGTAATTTAATGCTTCCGAAAGAACTTTTACAAAAATCAGAACCGTTATCAGAAGAAGAATTACAGCATATAAAAGAACATCCTGTAATCGCTGCAAGAAAGATTTTGGAACCTATATCAGATATTCAGGATGTTATACCTATTATTGAAAAACATCATGAAAACTGGGATGGAACAGGTTATCCAAACAAGATAAAGGGTCCTGAAATTCCTCTTGTTTCTCAAATAATATTAATTACGGATGCCTATTTTGCGATGACGGAAAAACGCTCATATCGTGAACAATTATCAAAGGAAGAAGCTCTGGAAATAATTAAAGCAGATGCCGGTAAAAAATGGAACGAATCTCTTGTTAAAGAGTTTATTCATTTGATTGGAAAACACGAAAATTCCATAAAATTAGGATAACAATATAATTATTAAAATATAAATACTGCCAAAACCGCAAATATTATTATTGGAATATTAAAGTGTAAAAATGTCGGAATACATGTGTCAGTAATATGATTATGCTGTCCGTCCGCATTTAAGCCAGAAGTCGGGCCCAGAGTTGTATCCGAAACAGGAGATCCGGCATCACCAAGAGCCGCTGTTGCTGATATTAAAATTATTGATGCTGGGACAGAAATTCCTAATTTTAAGCAAATAGGAACAAATAGTACTGTCATAATAGGAATAGTCCCAAAAGAAGTTCCAATACCCATTGTAACGAATAATCCAATTAGCAGCATTGCGGTTACCGCAAATAGTTTGCTACTTGCTAAATAAGGTAAAACAGCATTTACTAAGGTTTCAATACCTCCGCTTTCTTGGAGTACAAGAGCAAATCCTGCTGCAATAAGCATTACAAATGCAATATGACCCATTAGTAATATACCTTGATTAAACAAATCATCTGATTTTTTATGATTTACAACACCTGTTGCAAAGATTATGGTCAAACCAATTACAGCACCAAGAGGCAAAGAACTTGTTGTCAATTGAATTAATAAAGTAGTAAAAGCAGCGAAAAGGACTATTGCGTGCTTTTTGTTAAATTTTAAATCTTGTTCGCAAAATTTATGTTCTTCTGTTGCAAGTATTGGTAAATCATTATACATTCTTGGCTTTCTGTAACTTATAAATATTGCAATTAAAAGACCTATAAGCATTGCAAGCGCAATAAACCAATTAACATGCCAAACATCTTTTACACTTACGGTCATTCCGCTTTTAGTCATATAATCTGCAATTAAGCCTTGAAAAATTAATCCAAATCCTGCAGGAATTGCTATATATGGCATTTTTAAACCAAAAGCAAGGCTTGAAGCTATCATTCTTCTATCAATTTTTAGTTTGTTCATCAAACCTAATAACGGCGGAATTAATATCGGAATAAAAGCGATGTGTATCGGGATTAAATTTTGAGAAGCCATTGCCATAAATATTAATACCAAAACTAAATATCGTTTTTTACCATTTATTATTTTTTCCAAGTATTTTGAAATTAATGTAGAAAGTCCTGTTGAAGTAATTACGGCAGCAAAAGTTCCTAATAATATGTAAGAAAGTGCTGTTTCAGAATTTGCACCCATACCACTGATGAACAAATTCATTGTTTTTGTAAACGTAAAATGAGAAAATAATCCGGCAATTATTGTTGAAAGAATCAGTGATAATATTACATTAACTTTGCACAAACATAAAATGCAAAGAAAAATAACTGATATTAATATTGGGTTTAATAATACGCTATAATCCATACTTAGTTAATATATCATGCTAAATTAACATTAAAAAGTTAATCCTCAAAATAAGTAACAAAAGTAAATGCATTGAATTCCATTGAGCCAAACATAATTTTCAGTTGATTTTTTGTTATTGGCTCATATTTCAAAAAGTATATTTCGTTAGAATTAAAGTCATCTTCAGTTTCATATGCTTCTGCTTTAGCTATCAGGCTATGACCTTGATAAAAATTCAAATAAACCTTATCACCTTTTTTTTCACCAATTACCATATAATGTCCAGGAATTAAAATTGTGTCGTCGATAATAACTTTTACCGGCAGATTTAACAAAGGCATTGCAGTATTAATATTTGAAAGCAGTTCTGTTTCATTTGCTTTATTTATTTCTTTACCTTTTGCAGGTTTCTTTGTTTTTGAGCCTTTTTTTCTTTTTTCAAGTTCGGTCATTATGTTTTCAAATTCTTTATTAGTAATAGGTTTTTGACCATCCCAAGCGTTATCGGGGTTTCCTATAGAATTCCAATCAACATCTTCTGCAAAAACTACACTAAACGGTGTAATTATTCCGAATATTAGTAGACATAGTAAAAACTTTCTCATACAATTACTATAATACTTTTTGTAAAAAAGTAAACTTCGTTAAGCTTTTTTAAAATCGCAGTAGTTTTTATAAAAAAGGATTTTTATGACAAATATTGTAGTAGTTGTAATCATATTGATATCAATTGTTTCAGTGATATACCTTTCTTATTTACTGCTATCATTTTCAGAACCTTCTAAAAAGAAAGTATTGCAAATTAGTTTAGAAGATATGTTAAAGCAAATTGAAATGCTTTACAGACAAAAAAGATATGAAATTGTTGAGAATGTTGCGTTAGAATATTTGAAAAGCGAACCGAATGCTGTTGAAATTAGGGAATATTTAGCAAAAGCATATTTTTCAAGAGATAAAATTTATGATGCAATAAGTGTTATTCTTCAAATAGTTGAAAAATACCCAGATAATGTTTCAATGAGAATTTTGCTTGCAAAATGTTATAAAAAGATAAACCAATATTCAAAAGCGATAAATGAATACAAAATTATTTTGGATTATGATTCTGAAAATATTATAGCAATAAGAGAACTTGCAGATGTTTATATGTCACAAAATCAAAAGATTTCTGCAGTTAAAATGTATAAAAAGCTTGAACAATACGTTAGCAACAATGCTGAATTATTAAGAATAAAGATTATTTTAGCAGATTTAAATATGGATTTAGAAGATTATCAAAAAGCTTTTGAAGAGTTATTTGAAATAAAAGAAATTTATCCTGAAAACATAGATATAAACAGAAAATTAATAGAACTATACATAAAAACTAATGATTTTGAAAATGCAATAAATCTAAGCAAAGAGTTGTTATCAAGTGCACAAGATGATAATTTCTCATTATGGTTATTACAAACGCTTGTTAATATTTACTACGCACTAAAAGATTACGATACAACTATTGAGTACGCAGAACAATTATTTGAACATCCGTTTTCTGACAAAGTTTCTACTCGTGCATTAATAGCTAAGGTTTATATTTTAAAGGGAGATTTTCAAAAGGGTTTAGATTATCTTTTAATTTTAGCTGAAAACAATCCTGAAAACGTTGAAATAAGAAGAATAATTGCAAAATCATATCACGATGAAAAGAAATTTGAAGAAGCTATCGATACATACAAAGAAATTTTAGATTTGGTACCTCCAAGAGAAGTTTCTCTTGTACATACCGATATGAGTAATGTTTATGTAGATTGGGCTATGTATTTATTTGAGCAAGAAGACTATAATGCTTGTTTCAAATTATTCCCATTAGCAATTCAATATGATGAAATAAATCCTAACATATACTTCCAGTTAGGTAATGTTAACATGCACATAAAAAGTTATAATGAAGCGATTATTCAATTTAACAAAGCTATTGAATTAGATCCGACAAGAGCCGAATGTTATATTGCACTTTCTGAATGTTATGAATTAATAGAAAACATATATGAAGAAAAGAATGCATTGTTAAATGCTATCAAATATGATGCTCAGAACGAATATGCATATTACAAATTAGCAAGATTATACGGACAACAAAGAGATATTGAAAATGAAATATCTTCACTACGCAGAGTTATTCAATTAAATCCTGAACACATAGGTGCACGACACCAATTGGCGTTAATTTATGAAAGTCAGGGACAAATTTATGATGCCATAGATATGTACGAATCTATTATAAAAATCGAACCTGAAAACTCTATGGCAAAAGATAATCTTAAGATGTTGAGAGAAGCTTTATAAACACCTTTTATTATTAAAATTTGTCTATCGGCGTCCAACTTACCAATATTAAAACTTTTAGATTATAATATAATTATAATTTGAATGAAAGGTTGTTATATGGGAAAAAATTGTTTAAATTGTTCAAATATCAGAAAAGTTACGATAATAGGCTGTGGATTTGTCGGCGCAGCTTGTGCTTTTAGTATTATGCAAAGCGGTTTATTTTCGGAAATGGTTTTAATAGATTCCGATAGAAATAAAGCTGAGGGCGAAGCTCTCGATATTAGCCACGGTGTTCCTTTTTCAAAGCCGATAAAAATATATGCAGGAGATTATGCTGATATTAAGGGCTCATCTGTTGTTATTGTAACGGCAGGCGCGAGCCAAAAACCAAACGAAACAAGATTAGATTTGGTAAAGAAAAATATTTCAATTTTCAAAAAAATCATTCCAGAAATTCGTGCGAACGGATTCAACGGAGTATTATTAATAGTTGCAAATCCTGTTGATATTTTGACAACAGTATCAATAAAATTGAGCGGATTACCTGAGAATAAAGTTTTAGGTTCCGGAACAGTTCTTGATACGGCAAGATTAAAATATGAATTAAGTGAACACTTAAACGTAGACAGCAGAAGTATCCATGCTTTTATAATAGGCGAACACGGAGATTCTGAAATTGCTGCTTGGTCTAGTGCAAATGTATCCGGTATACCTCTACATAATTTTTGTGAAATGAGAGGTCATTTTGACCATGATGAAGCAATGCAAAGAATTGCCGAAGATGTTAAAAACAGTGCATATACGATTATAGAAAAGAAAAAATCTACATATTACGGAATAGCAATGTCTGTAAAAAGAATTTGTGAAGCGATAGTAAGAGATGAAAAATCTATACTTCCGGTATCATCAATGATGCACGGAGAATACGGTATTTCTGAGGTAGCACTTTCAATGCCTGCAATAGTAGGAAAAGATGGTATAGAAAAACATGTTCCAATCCAACTGAATGAAGATGAAATTTCAAAACTAAAACAATCGGCCGAAACACTAAAAAATGTTTTAAGCCAAAATGAAATATAATATATAAAGCAAAATATCAAAAGAACTACCTTATTTGGTAGCTCTTTTGATTATAAATATGTATTATAGATTTTGTTAGCCACCATATGACTGGAATGTTTTGGTGCATGAAGTACCGCCACCGCTTCCTGAACAAGTTTCATAAGAGGTATTACCATTTTCAAGTTTATATGGCATTCTAAAAGTCATCTTTGAACCTATACTTTGGCCTGAAGGTCCTCCACATGGAGAGCCCATATTTGTGTTAGTAGATCCAAAAGGTACACTAGCAACAGCTGGGTTTACAGCTACAACAACTTCAGGTGTAGTACAGCTTCCATCAGATATATATGACCAAGTGGAGTATAGTACCTCATAGTAACTATGTCTATCACTGCAACCGGTACCACTAATGCTACCTGTCATATGAAATAATCCATATTCTGGAGTACTACATTGTGAGCAACCTTGAGTACCTTCTGATTTCATTGTTACAGTACAATCAAGTTTTACATTTTTCTTTACGCAAGAGCCATCTTTCCATTCGTAGGCACTGTCGGTACAACAAGATGAAGATGTTCCTCCGCCAACTTTACTTCCTGTTGTATCACTACAGCAAACACTGCTATTACATCCTGATGGACAACTATCATAACATGAACTGCCGCACCATGTTTTACTATTGCCCTCACAACATGTTTTTGAGCCAAGACTAGTACAACACGTAGAACTCTTACATCCATAAGAGCAGCTATCATGACATGAGCCGCCGCACCATACTTTGCTATTTTTCTCACAACAATGTTGCGAACCTAAAGATGTACAACACGTAGTACCCTTACATCCGTAAGAGCAACTATCATGACATGAGCCACCGCACCATACTTTGCTATTTTTCTCACAACAATGTTGAGCACCTAAAGATGTACAGCATACGTCACTCTTACATCCATAAGCACAGCTACTATGACATGCGCCACCGCACCATGTGTATCGACAACATGTTTGGGAAGCATCTGAAGTACAACATGTACTGCCTCGATACCAAGCTCCTGAGCCTTTACGACATTTACATTCTGCTTCTGATGAATTTACACCGCTGTTATAACATGTACTGCCTGAATAACATCCTGATCCGCCTGTGAAACAGCTACAAGCTGTTGAGTTCGTATGTGATGATGTATAACATTTACCATCTGAACCATAACATGCATTAGCTCCTCTGTAACATTTACATGCAGCTTCTGATTCATGTTCTGAATGATAACAGTTATTATTACATACTTTGTAGCCATTTCCATAAGCGGCTTTACAACAATATTCTGTAGATGTTCCGCCTGATGCTGCATAATTCTTATAGGTGATAGTATAGGAACTAGAACCTGATTTTGGATATACGGTAATAGTACCGTTAGCAGTTTTTCCTGTTGTACAACAAACTTTATTTGTTGAATCATAAGCATAACCGCTTGCACCTGAACCGCCTGATGTACAGTATTCAGATGTTGAATCCCAACAGTAACTATTAATCCAGTTAAATCTCGTATGTCCTGAATCGTTATGAGTACAACAATCTTTTGTTGATTTATCTGATTGGTTCTTATATGTTACATAATATGCACTAGAACCAGATTTTGGTTCAACTAAAATATTATTGTTTGCTGTTTTACCGGTTGTACAACAGTTGTAAGTTTGAGTACCTGAATCCCAACCGCTGTAATACCAACCGCTCGCGCCTGAACCGTTTGTTGATGTACAGTATTCAGCTGCTGAATTCCAACAGTAACTATTAATCCAGTTAAATCTCGTATGTCCGCCTTTTGTTTCTGCACTTGTACAACAAGTTTTACTTGAATTATTTGATTGGTTAAGTACATTTATTGTAGCCGAATTAGCCGTTTCTTTATTGTTTGCAAATGAATTTTGAGTTGAAACAGTCATTGCA
>CADCPD010000039.1 GCA_902803265.1 uncultured bacterium
CATTGCACACAAGCATGATATTGGGTCTGTATATTTTGCTATATTTATGCCTTTTCCGGCTATTTTAAGTAATTTGTTGTCTTTACTTGCTTCTGAAAGTGTGTCACAGGTAGCTTTTGCTATTTTTCCAAGAACAAAACTGTCATCTTTGGCTAATTTTTGCACAACTTTAGCAGCATGTCCAACTGTTGAAACATGTCTTAGAATATTTCCATCTGCTGCTTTTTTTGCTGAACTTTGTAATGAGAACAAAGACGCAACGTAATTTGCCATTTTTCTACCTACTATTACACTACATTTAATTAAACAATTATTTTATAAGAAAATTGCTACAATTTTTTTATGTGTAACATAATGTTAAGAGTTTTATTTACAAAGTTTTGCATAATCACAGCTTGAAATTCCGCATTTTGCTTTGTAAATATTGTTTTTTGTACACTTTTCGATTTCTTCAATTATTTTTAATAAATTACTTTCATAAATTGTTTTTATTTCATTATTAAATTGAATAATTTTTTCAGTATTATTTTTTAAATCAATATATATAAAATTTAGTTTATCGTCTGTTCCTATAAGGTTACTTGTTATTAACAGATATATCATTGTTTGGTAATCAGTTTCAGGATTCTTAGGAATTTGTCCTGTTTTGTAATCCAAAATGAAATATTCATTATTATTCTTTACTAATGCATCGAGCCTGCCATTTATCCAATAGTTACCAATTTTTGACGATATGTTATATTCGCTTTGTACTGTTTTATAATTAAAATATTTGTTATTTTTTAAGTTATCCCACAACTGTTTTTCATTTGGAGTTAGTGCTTTTTCAAGCTTTTCTACATTATTATTTTTTAAGTAATAATTAGCAAGAGCATGGATATTCTTTCCTTGTTGAGTGTTAAAAATATTTGTTGGAATATTTATTTCTTTAATATATTTATATTCAAATTTTTTTTGACATTGTTCAAATGTTTTTAGCATTGCCGGAGAATATGATAGAATTTCTTTCATTATTTTACCTCCTCTGTATTCAACAAATCTGCAAAAATAATACTTTCTTCTACTTCTCTGTCTTTTCCGTAATATTTTTCTTTTTTAGCACAGCTAAAATATAATTTCTTCTTGGCTCTTGTGATTGCTACGTATAATAATCGTAAATTTTCTTCCAAAATTTCTGTTTTTAATTCTAATTCTGATTTTTCCTTGTATTCTGGATTTAATTTTTTTATATTTTCGATAAACATTGATGAAGATTTTAGTTTCATCGCATCAATATCAAGTGATAAATTCTTTTCCGCAAATTCAGGAATAAATACATAGTCAAATTCATCTCCCTTTGATTTGTGCATAGTCATGATTTGAATTTTACCTTTTAAATAGTCAGTATCTTGCTCATCATTTTCGCCAAAAAATTTAAAACCGCTTAATGAGCTTTTTGTTGATAATTTTTCAAATTTGCTCAGAATCTCTGTTATATCTTTAGATGATGACATTATTCGTTTTACTATCATTGATATTAAATAGACATTTGATTTTTCTATTTCTCCTGAAAAATAATATGTTCCGATTTTTAGACACAGTTCATCAATTGGAAGTGATGAGAAAGTTAACCAATAAGTTATATCCCAATAGAATCTTGATAAACTTATGTCTTCAATTAAATCGGCATCCTTTTCTATAAAAGGAACAGGTGAATTTTTAATTTCTAATTGTAGTCTTTGTTTGTAAAAACCATTTTGAGCCAAAATTTCGTATGAATTAGCAATAACATCATTATCAAATGGTTTTTCTATAATTTTTAGTATTGCAAAAATTACCTTAAATATTGTTTTTTGAGCTAGAGATTCGCTTCTTGTAATTACACTGAAACCTGCATTATTTATTAAGTCTAACCATTCCACGACCTGATAGTTATATCTAAGTAATATTCCGATTGTTGCTTTTGGATCTTTTATAAGAATATTTCTGATTTGTTTTAGAATATTGTTTTTTTCTTGAATTTTGTCTTCATATAGAACTGAATGAATTGAATTTTCCTCTTTTGGATTTTTATTTTGGACAGGTGTCATTTCTATATTATAGAAAGCATTCTTCATTTCGCTTTGGGTATTTGCATATTTAATTAATTTGTTGGCTAAACCATATATATCTTTTGCGCATCTTTGTGAACAATTCATTTCAACTTTGTTTTTGCACGTTTTTATGAAATTTCTGAAGCCTTCAACATCGGCGTTTGAAAATGTTGTTGTTATAGATTGATTTATGTCTCCGCAGCGTATTAAATTTTTGTGCTTTGCACTTAAAAGCTTTATTAATTTTTGCTGAATAGCTGATGAATCTTGAGCTTCATCCTCGATTATGTATTCACAAATGTTTTGATAATGCTGAAGAATGTCTTTATTTTCTTCTAGTAATTTTACTGACATTATAAGCATGTCATCGTAGTCGATAATATTTTCTTCTTTTAATAGATTTTGATATTCATTGTAAAATTCCAAAAAGCTACTTAATTTCTTATCTGTTGTTTCTTTTACATCATTTATTTGTGCATGTTTCATTACAGATATCGCTCTATCAAATTCTTCTATATTCGTTTGTTTTAATTTTAGTTTTTGTGATATTTGCTGAAGAATGTTGTATCTTTTTGTGTCATCACAGATTTCAAAATCTGAAGGGAGATTTAATCTTTCATAATTTGAATTATCTTTTAATATCTTTAGTGCTAGACCATGAATTGTACTTATATTTGGCAGTGTATTAATTTCTGAACAAATATTTTTGATTCTGTCTCTGAAATTTCTGGCTGCAGATTCCATATAAGTAAGCACGAAAATATTTTCCGGATGTATCCCATTTTCTAAAAGTTTTATTATTAATTCTAAAAGGATTGTTGTCTTTCCTGCTCCGGGTACTGCAGATATTGCCATCGAATCTTTTTTATACTCTAAAACGGGTTTTTGGTCCTCTCTTGGAACTAGTTTTGAGTGTTTTGTTATTTTATTGCCTTGCTCAAAACTTATAAATTTTTCTATCCCTCCAAAATTCTCGGTGCCTTGACTGTCAAATAGGCTTGAGAATGTCTGGATTTCTTCTTTTGCACAAAGGACTAATTTACGCAATATTCTGGCAGTTTTTTCTCTACCCAGTGATATATCATCTTCAACGGTATATTCTTCTTTAGTCCAGTCTTTTTGAAAAACCCATGCATTATAAAGCGGTCCGATATCGTTTTTTATCCATTCTGAGGAGCTTATGTCCAGCCAAAATTGATATTTTGTAATTATTTCATTATCTATTATTTTTTGTGGTGTTGAAATTATCAGATTATCATCGTTAATAGACAATATTTCGTATGGATTTTCTGATATTATAGAGTTTTCTAATTGGTTTAGTATTTTTTCTTCGTTATCTTTTATATAATCTATTCCAAATGTATTTTCAAAATCTTGTATTTGTTTAACGAAAAATGTAAATTTATTTATGTCTTTTTCAGAAACGCTATTTAAGAATAAGATATTATTATATATATATAGTAGTTTTTCTGATAAATAATAATCTTGTGTAGAGAGTTTATTTAAGGTTTGTTTTAAAATTTTGTAATTATTGTTGTATTCTTCTTTGTTAAATTCGTAATCAATAAGCTCTTTCGTTTCGTTAAAGCTATTTAATATACTTTTTGTGTATTTAATTGGAATATTTGCAATATCGTAAAGTATAGTGCGAATATCGTAATCTGTTAATGTATCTTTTTGATTTGAGGTTAGTTTTAAAATATTTATACTGGAAAGAACCAATTTATTTTCTATTAGTTTTTCACTTCCGGATAAGTACAGTGGTTTTGCTATATGAGATTTAATTGATTCTTGTATTTGAAATTTCAACATGTCGTCTATTATAGGTGAAATTACAGCAATTTCTGACGGTTTAATTCCGTTAGATATTAAATCTTTTATTTTACTTAAAGCTAAATCAATCATTGTTGCTCTTTTTGAAGGCGATTGATATGTAAAATGTTTTAGTTTGTCAGATTTTTCATTTACTACATTTGAGTAAATAATTTTTGAATCTTCATATAGAGGTGATATTGTTTCCAGA
>CADCPD010000040.1 GCA_902803265.1 uncultured bacterium
GAATTTGCCAATTTCTGTTGCACCCAAATAAATAGGAATAGTCATTGAGGCAAAACAATTTGTAAGTTCTTCTGTAAAATAATAAGGTTCTAGGGAATTTTCCATAATTATTGAATATCTGTAATCAGTTAATGTGTCAGAAATTTTTATAAAGCAGCCACCGTCAAAAGTTCCGTATGTATCAACTAAATTATTTTTTTTCAAATATTTAGCTAAATTTTTTCTTCTTTTATTTTGAATACAAAGTTCTTTATTAGACGAACAAATAGAAATACCTTTTGATTTATTTTCGTAAGCTTTTGGATTTAAAATACCCCCTCCTATTTTATTTCCGTACCATGGTGTAGCATAATTCATAAACAATCTAGCATTATCATATTTATTTAAAATATCTACATCTGACGTGAAAATTAAATCAAAATCTTTATTTAATCCCTTATGTTTGTCAAAAAGTTTGTAATCTTCAGGAACAATAGTTTTTGATTCCAATAAAAATCCGTATTTTTTATCAGGATTTCCCATAGTTTCAAGCATTGTTTGGTGTGTATAAAAATGAGTTTTTAAACCAAAATTAAATCTATCTGTAATAAAATATTTAGACATGATAGCATTTGGTTCTTGTGCACAATGCAAATCTCTAATAAAGAAAGTTCTTATTCTTTCTCCATCTTTATTATATAGTTCTGGTTCTTCACTTGACATGGGATAATCAAGATTATACAGCGGTATATAAATTTTACCAGCATAATCATGATTTAAAGTTTTTATAATATCTCTGCCGTAAAATTTATCTCGTATTTTTTTACGTAATCTTTTATTCGGAATAAATAAACATATTAATGTTATTAATGTCTTTTTAATTTTTTGCATCTCTTAATTCTCGCATTACTCTAATGCTTTCTTGAATAGGAGCATTAAATGGAATTTGTTTAATTTTTTCATCATGCATATCCCACCATTTTAGTTCAAGAAGTTCTTTAATAGTTTCTTCATCAAATCTGTATTTGATAACTTTGGCAGGAACTCCTCCAACAATAGCATATGGCGGAACATCTTTTGTTACAACTGTACCGGCTGCTAAAACAGCACCATCACCTACATTGATACCTCCCATAATAAGTACATCTGAACCTATCCATACATCATTACCTATGACACATGGTTTATCAACAAATCCAACATCTTCAAGATTTAAATTATCAAAACAAAAATGTGAAGTTGAAAAATAGTTTGTAGGGTGCTGTGCTAAACCTATTCTGACTCCGTCAGATATCGAACAAAAACTTCCGATAATTGTGTCTTCTCTGTTAATACTTGAATCTCTGGAAATATACGAATGTTTTCCGCAGCTATTAACTTTTGGAGAAATAACAGGAGGTTTTTTGTTTCTTAAAATATCAATTACTTTTTGTATAAATTTAAGTCTCATTAGTTTAACTTTCCAAAATTTTTGATTTTATTTACAATAATTTCTAAATCATCATTACTCAAAGAATGATGAATAGGTATACAAAGAGTATTATCGGCTGCCCAATCTGCATTAGGAAATTTTTCATCAATACCGTAGAATGGAACTCTGTGTAGAGGAAAATATCTGAATGTTGTATAAATTCCGTTATCTCTCAAATATTTTGCCAATTCATCACGTTTGTTATTTTTAACCTGAATATGATAGAAATAATATGATGTTTTACAATATTCAGGTAATTCGGGCGGAATATCCAACCAGCAAATATCTTTTAAATTTTCATTGTAAAAATCTGAAATTTCTTTTCTTCTTTCAATAAATGAAGGTAATTTTCTTAATTGTTCAAGAGCCATAGAGGCGGTAATATCATTCATAATAGCTCTGTGTCCGAATTGTGAAAGGTTAAATTCCCACCATTTTGCATCAATAGAATTTGAGAATCCGCTTTTTGATTCAAGACCAAAGTACATAAGTTTTTCAGCTTTGTTTGCTAATTCTTCATTTTTTAAATAAACCATGGCGCCATCACCGCAAACGAGA
>CADCPD010000041.1 GCA_902803265.1 uncultured bacterium
ATGAGAACCACAACACAACAATGCGGAGCTTTGTCAGGTTCGAACGAGGAGCGAGCAGAGTGCGGAGGACTTTTCTTTGGAAGAAACGAAGTTTCAGAAAAGAAAATCCGTAGACACGTTTAATGCGAGTGACTCAAGACAATCCACCCCTGCCCACCACTTTATCACAAGTCTGAAAACGGCTTGTGATTTTTGTTAGTTATTGTTATTCAATGTCCGATTGGCTTTGAATGGGCACTTTGATTATTTTTCAAGTTTGCTTATTGTTTGTATGATTTGTTCTTGTAAATTTAGACTGTCTCTTTTGGTTATGGCAGGTGGTTTAAATATTTCTGCATTTATTTACTTACTTTTATGTAATCTCTAGAAAGTACAGTGTAAATTTTCTTTAATTTTATTTACTAATGATAGATTATAACAATGTTGTGTTGTATACTTTCTCTTTGAGCGGAATTTTTAAAATATGAAAATAGGGATTTTATGAAAAAGATTTTATTATTATTTGGTATTGTATATTTATCGTTAAGTAATATGGCGTTTGGCGTTGATTCTTATTCCGTTCCTGCCGATGAACCATATACATATGTATTTAATGTTTATGGAGCAGGTGAAGATGAATCTGTTTATAATCTCCCTCAAAGTCATATAATGACTGTTCTTCAATCTGCTTTAGATTTAAAAGGTATATTAAATGTTAATCCGACAAATCCGGCTACATATTCTATTAAAACTATATCTAAATATAATGCTTATGCCCTTAGTCCGTATGTTACCGTATTAGGAAATGATTATAAAATAACAAGAGTAAATGCTGTTTTAAATAACAAAACTATTACAACGCCTGCAGAAGAACTTGCGGAATACACTTATGATGGCAACATAAGTATTGGTCTTGGAATGATTGAGACTGACCCCGGATGGCAAAGTTATTCTAAAAAACAAGCTTTATATCATGAAGAATTACCTAATTTATATTCTATTTCTACACATGAAATAATACACACACTCGGTTTAGCAACAGCTGCTAACACCTACAACGAATATTTAGGAGATAATACTTATTATTTTAAAAAAGATGAAAACGATCATCTAAGTATCCATGATTATTATTTAAGAATATATAAGGGAGATTCGACAGAGGCTTTTGTCCCTGCTAATGAAATAAAACCGGAAGATAAAAATGCGATTAATGAGGAAGGTTTTGATATATTCAATTATTCTCCGTATTTTGTAGGGGAAAACACATTAAAAGTATTATCAGGTGAAGCTACAGCAGCAGACGCGAAAAACAAAATTATAGAAAAAGGCGGTTTAGTCAATTATTCTCAAATGTACGTTAATGAAGAAGATCCTGAATCATCTGAATACAAAACCGTTTTTGGTTTACCGATTCATCCTGCGGATGATATCAAAAAAGGGAAAGTTGACTTAAGTCATATAGAATTAAGAAACAGCTTTCTTTCACATCAGGAATTCAGAAACTGGTTAGTACCGATGGAAGCTGAATTGGCATATTTGAAAGACATTGGTTACAATATAGATTTAAAAAAACATTTTGGTAAATCTTATTATTTAAATGGTGATGATAGCCTTGAAGACTATGCATTGGGTTATGGCGAATGGAACGGAACCATTTATACAGGAAATCCAAGTTTAATTGATCAGGGTGTTGGTATTCATATATACGGAAAACACAATAACATCAGACAAATAACAAAGGATATAAATACCGCAGGTAAAGGTGCCATAGGTGTCAGAATTGATGGGGAACACAACACGTATACTCTTGATAGTTCTGCAAATATATTTACAACCGGTGATGATAGTCTTGGTATTGCAGCTACTTGGGGGAAAGATCATGTAGTAAATGTTTCAAACGGTTCAACCGTTAGTGCAACAGGTGACAAGGGTATTGCTGTTAGCTTTGATTTTGGCAGTAATATGTTGGGTAAAGTATCTTGTATAAAAGGTTCATATATTAATTATGACGGAGAAGATAAAAAAGATTTTTCTCCTGAACTTGAAACACAGGGCGCTCTTATTGAAACTTTTAATACCGCAGGGACTTTAACAGGTTCAAAAGCTGCAATATATATTTCTGATAATGCATACGTTAAAAATATAAACATAAATGACGGTTCTGAAATCAACGGAAATATTATTTCAGAGTGGAATTCTACTTCTTCCGGAACTGCAAATGTTTTAAGATTAGATGACCTTAATCAATGGGTTCCCGTTAATAACAATAATCTTGGTGAAGTTTATTTTACCAATCTGAATTTTAGCGGAACAACCGACATAAATGGAAACATCGACGGTTCAAATGATATATTTAATACTCTTGTAATGAGTAATACAGGAACTCTTAACTTTAGTGGAAATGAATTTAACGTATATACTTTAAATAATACAGGCACAATTAATTTTACAAACCTGTTAAAACCACTTGAATTTACTTCTCAAAATAATCATATTACAGGAGAAGGTGGTATTCTTAATTTTGATAATGGTGTAAATCTTGGCGGATACACCCTTATAGAAAATACGGTTAATGTTTCCGATAAGTTCATATCTTTATTAAACGGTTCTCAAGACAGACTTTTCCTTTCAAAATTAAATTCAGATACTGCAGGTTTATATCTTGATTTTGGTGATAAATTTGTTCTTCAAAATGTTTCTGATGGAGAACATAATGTTCTTAACCTTAGACAAATAGCAGTTAGTGAACAAGATCTTGAAGATCTTGTTGATGCTGACAGAGTAAAATTATTTGAAAAGAAAGATTTAATAAATCCTGAGATTACACTTGATGTGGGTTCAAGCGCTAAATTTTACTATGACAAAAACAGCTATACTTTTTATCAGGATAATACCGATAAAAGTTATTTAAGAATAGTATTAACAGAAGGAAATTATGATATAACTGATGCTATTACAGATGTAACAACTGCAAATTATATAGTAACAAAAAACGATACATTCACAAGAGATTTAGGTACAGTGAATGGTAACTATTTTGAAATATCTGGAGAGGATATAAATCTAAACGGATTGTATAGTGGTCTTGTTGTAGAAGGTGATTTTAATTCTAAAACCGTATTAAAAACTGATATAAAAGGGGCTATAGATAGTAATATTAGATTACAAAATAAGGCAAATATGCTTATTGATTCAAGAGATGATGAAATAACAATTGCAAATCAAGGAGAAACAGCTTTAACAATAGATGATTCTTCTTTATATGTTGATGCCGAAAAAAATAAGGTAACATTCGCAGGAAATATATCAGGTTTAGCTACAAACACAAATAACAAGATAGTTGTAAAAGGAACCGAAGTTAATTTTAATCAGGTTAATAATGTAGCTATTTCTACTCAAGCTAATGATACAAATCTGAATAACACTTCAACAAATACAATATGGCAAATATCAAAGGGCGTGTTAAACATATCAAACGATAGTTATTTATCGTCAGATGGTTCAAATGAATTGATA
>CADCPD010000042.1 GCA_902803265.1 uncultured bacterium
CCCGGTTTCTTTGTTTGTATTCAACGTATGAAAAAAGCTGCTCGTAACAGAATTGTCAGAAGAAAAGAGGGTAGACATGAATAAAAAAATAATATTAATTGTCTTAATTCTCCTTCTTTTCATGCCTGTTTGTTTTGCAAAAGATAAAAAGACAAAAGATGAAAATATCAAAAACATCGGTAATGTTTTACAAAAAGAAGAATACCCTGAAGCAACAAAAGTTGCGCCTTACATAAAAGACGAAGATACTTATATTGTTGAAGGTTCTGTTGAAAAAAATGTAGATGTAACCTTAAACGAATGTATAAGATATGCGTTGGGAAATAATCCACGCATCAGAGAAGCAATGGAAGATATATTGGCCTCTGATGCAAGAGTAAAGCAGGCGTGGTCCAATTTCTTCCCTAAATTAACTTGGCAAACAGGTTATACAAGACTTAAACAGTTGCAATTAGCCGATTTACTTGGTAGTCAAGGTGGAAGAGCATATAACTATTTTGTCTTGGGACAAGTGTCTTTGTCTGAAATGCTCTATGATTTTGGCGTTACTCAAAACAGAGTTACCATAAGAAAATTAGAAAAAGAAACTTCTAAGACAACGCTTACTTCTGTAATAAACGATGTTATTATGAATGTAAAAGCTGATTATTTTAATCTTTTATATGCATACGACAGACGTGATGTTGCGGAAGATACGGTTAAAAAGTTTGAATTATTTTATAATCAGGCAAAAGCATTTTATGAAATCGGTGTTAATCCGAAAGTTGATGTAACAATAGCCGAAGTTAATTTAAGCAATGCAAAATTAGAGCTTATTCAAGCAAATAACGCAATAAATATTGCTATGGCAAAATTGAATAACTCTATAGGATTACCTTACCAGACAAAATATAATATAAATGAAAGATTACAATATTTTCCTGTAAATATTACTCTTGAGGAAGCTATACAAACGGCAAAAGAATCCCGACCTGATTTATTAATTTTAGATACAAAAGTTGAAACGGCAAGACAAAGTCTTCAACTTTCTAAAAAAGCATATTTCCCTAACTTATCCGTAGAAGGACAATTTGCGGTAGGTGGTAAAAATCCTACGTCTAATTATGGTTATAATGTAGGCGGATATTTAAATTTTCCTACTGTTAACGGTATGTTAATTAAAAACCAAATAAAAGAAGCAAGAGCCAATTATGACAGAGAATTAGCTAGAGCTGAAAAAACCAGAAATTCTATTTATTTAGAAATTCAGCAAGCATATTACACACTGGATGAAAAGAAAAACCAGCTTCCTGTTGCATTTTTAAATGTAAAAAAAGCAAAAGAAAATTATGAACTATCATATGGCAGATATAAAGTTGGTGTTGGAAACCCTACAGAACTAACTGATTCTCAGGTGGCATACAAAAATGCTCAATTATCTTATTATAAGACTTTGTATCAATACAATGCTGCAAAAGCAAATTTAGAAAAAGCTATCGGTAAAAATCTTGTCGACAGAGATATGGTTATTAATTTGGAACATTAATTTCATAGTATCAAAAATAAAAAATCCTGTATGTATAACACAGGATTTTTTTTATTAAAACTTTTATAAATTACAATATTAATAAATCATTGCAGGTTTTTGTCTTGGAGCGAATCTTCCATCTGTAATTTTACCGTCTTGTGATGTTACAGAGAAATGACCGTCTTCGCTAACTGTAACAAGTTCACCGTTTGCAGTTATACCAGGTTTTACACCATCAATTATACCTTTTTCATTTTGGTGTATTCCTGGAGCTGTAATACCAGCTATTGGAGCACTTACTATCTTTGCAGTATTATTCTGGTTACCAAGTTTTATACCGTCCCAAAGTTTTCCGTCTTTAGTCATACTTCCAACGCGGTTGTCAGGCATTATTGGTCTACTTACTATCTTTGCAGTATTATTCTGTTTACCAAGTTTTATACCATCCCAAAGTTTTCCGTCTTTAGTCATACCTCCAACGCGGTTGTCTTTAATAGTCCTATTTACAAGTTTGATTGAATTAGTTTGATTATTTGAATTAACAAATTCATCATTAGTTGGATTGTATTTATTATTTAATTTAGCTTTCAAACCATCTGATACCTTAAATATATTTTCAAATTTAACACCGGATTGACGTCCTGAACTTAATACACTCATAGTGTTATTATGATTTGCAATCGTGACAGCATGATTCATTTCATTAATTGCATTAAGACTACAAGTCATTCCAAAATCCATAACCATAATAAAAACCTACTTTCTAAAAACTAACTACCTACTCTTTATCAAAGTATTTTTTTTTAAGAAAATTTCCAAAGGTTATAAGATAAGATAGGAAAATTTCCTATTTATAATTGGGTTTTAGCCATAAAAATCTAAGTTTACAAATGTTTACATTACATCAAGGCTTACTCAATTTTATTATCAAA
>CADCPD010000043.1 GCA_902803265.1 uncultured bacterium
AAGATACTGCTTTAAGATAAGCACCCTTGCCCTCAAGGTTTCGGTACAATTCTACCGAAACCTTTTTGTACTTACCCTCATTAACATCTTTTTCAAAAGCTTCTGGTATTTCTTTAAAACTAACCATAAGTTTTTCACCGTCTGCTTTTACATTTTCTACCCAACCATACGCAGGACCAGTTTGTTGGTGGTCGATTGTGATTGGTGCTTCGCAAAATTTTGGATCGTAATTTTTTGCAATTTGCTCAATTTCTTTTTTTGTGAACTTGCCCTGTGGATAAGTTCCTGCCTTAAAAACTTCGTAAAATTTCATTGCCTACCTTCTTTTAAATTTTTAATTGGAAATACTAAAACAAATTTCACTCTCACTTTAAACGCTTTTGCAGGTAACTATCAACGGTAAAAAGTAAAGACTTTATGACAGTACAAAAATTATTTACTTTTTACCATTGAAAAAGACCATTAAATAAAGTTAAACTTCGAGTATAGAAAAACACACTCTTTTTCTCCTTTTAGGCTATGTCTGACAGGTTGCAAAGGATTAAACTTTTGCAGCCCTTTTCTTCCTAAATCGTGTAAACAAAAAAGGTTAAGGTACAATATGGAATTTTTAAAAGATTTATCCCCATTTGTTGAAAATGTAGGTTTTCCTGCTTTAATTTTTGCGATTTGGTATATTTATCATCAAGCACAAGTTAAGGCTTTTGAAAAAATTATTCAGAATAATTTTGAAATTTTGAAGGATTGATTAGAAACCAACCAGTATCACGCAGCATTATTATCAAGAATTGAAAGCAAAATTGATAATAATTTGTGGTGTCCGTTATTAAAAAAGGAGGTTAGTTAATGAATCCTGAACGATTACAACTTAAAGGTATGCTTGCAGAATCTAAAAAAAGCCTTCGCACATTGGATACAGAAGCATCAGGTTTGGTTATATTAATTCGATCACTTTTAAATCCTTATGAGAATATCTTAAAACTTGATACTGAAAAAGCATTTGTATCAATAAAAAGATTAAATGATATTCAGGAAGAAATGAAAAATCTTGAATTAAAAATTAAGAATTTGGAGTCTGAACTTGAATAGCAAGAGACATTTATATCCTGAGGCAGAAAGACTGTACATATACAATTATATGACAGTTGATAGTATTGCTAAAAAATTAAATATTAATCGTAAAACTGTGCTTGGGTGGAAAGAAGAAGGCGATTGGACATACAGAAGAAAAGAATATCTAAAATCAAAACAATCTTTCCACGAAGAATTATATGAATTTGCCAGAAAACTTATGCAGGGAATAAGTGAAGATATGGCAGCAGGTGAGAAAATTGATCCCGGACGAATGTATGCTTTTTGTCGTGTACTTCCAATGTTCACTAAAGTTATGGATTACGAAAATGCAATAGTTCAAACAACAGATAAGAAAGAAAAGCCAAAAGGTCTAACAGCAGAGGTTATTGCCAAAATTGAAGAAGAAGTGTTGGGTATTAAACGACTTCCTGAACCTGAACAAGATTTAAACAATGATAACCTTGAATAAAAACGCATTTTTCTTGCCGTATCAAATACGGTGGTTAAACGATAGCAGTAAAGTAAAAATATGGGAGAAATCCCGAAGAATAGGAGCAACGTATGTTCAAAGTTATGAAGACGTAACTGACTGTATTTATAAAAAAGTTCCTGCTGTTTGGTTTTCTTCAGCTGATGAATCAGCAGCAAGAGAATATATAGATTACTGTGAGCAGTGGGTTAAATTATTTCACGTTGCAGCAACGTCTTTAGGTGAGGTCATAATTGATAATGACAAAGATATTAAGGCATATATTATTGAATTTTCAAATGGTACAAAAATTCACGCACTTTCTTCAAACCCTAAAGGTTTCCGTTCAAAAGGCGGAAAAGTTGTGCTCGACGAGTTCGCCTTTCATAAATCCCCGATGGAATTATGGAAAGCAGCAAGACCCTGTATCACGTGGGGATATCCATTACGAATCCTTTCTACACATAACGGGCAGAATTGCCTATATTATAAATTCATTGACCAAGTATTAAAAGGTAAATTGAAATGGAGTCATCATAAAGTGCCAATTCAATTGGCTGTTGAAGAAGGACTCGTTGACAAAATTTATGGTAGGGCAACAACTAAAGAAGAAAGACTAGAATGGTTAGATGAGCAGTGCAGAGATTGTTTTGATGACTATACTTGGTTTCAGGAATATTGTTGTATTGCAATAGATGAGGCATGTGCATTCTTACCCTATGATTTGATTTCAACTTGTGA
>CADCPD010000044.1 GCA_902803265.1 uncultured bacterium
TGACAGTGTATAACATAAGAAATAGCTGTTAATATGATTGGGATAAGCATATAATAACTCTTTTTAAATTTATTACGGTTAAATAAAAGTAAATTAAAAAATATAACAAATACTGCAAAAAATGCAGGAAAAGATGTATATAAAGCCAGAGAATATAAAATAGCTAATATAAATTTTTTCTTATAACTGTTTAAATTTTTTAAATAATCATAACTCAATAATATTAATAAAAATATAAGAACATCAAGAGAGTATTGTTTAAATTCTTGGGCATAATAAACTAATGGATATGAGAAAGAAAAAGCTGTAATAGCCATAAATTTTGTAAATGATTTATCAATATACGTTGTTATAAACTTGCTAAAGGCAAAAATTGAACAAATTGAAAATACTAATGGAAAAAATCGTACGGCTAATTCTTTTTGAGGAACTAAGATATACATTAATTTTGAAAGATACATGAAAAAAGTCGGTGCTGCTTGTTCCCAATGTAAAGGTATAAAGTAATTGTTTATATTTAAAATGTTTAATGCTAGTGCAGCTTCGTCATTCCAAAAATATCTGTTAAAGGAATAAAAAAATATTCGCAATAATATTCCTATAAATAAAATCAATGTTATTGCAAAATGTTTTTTTACCAATTTTGAAATTATAATATTTCTCTCCTAATAAATAAGCCCGACTAGCGGGCTTTTAAAAAGTGGCGGGACTGACGAGGCTCGAACTCGCGACCTTCTGCGTGACAGGCAGACACTCTAACCAAACTGAGCTACAATCCCATGTTTTTATTTAATTTTTTCACTCAGTTTGGTTAGAGAAATCTAACTTTCGCAAACTTTAACTTCGTTAAAGATTCGCTGGGAAACTGAGCTACAATCCCATGTTTTTATTTGGTTCCGGCAAGAGGGCTTTCGCTCCTTTTGGGAGTACCCGCTCCTGCCTGTAAAACTATTATATAAGAATAAATTTTTTTTTGCAACTATTATTTTATTTCTATTGTATTCTTATTATTAGTATATTTAGTACAAGATTATTTATGCTATATTAAGTATAGAGGTTATTATGAAATATTTGAATCTTGGTTTTAAAATTTATTCTGATGAAGTTAATAAATACGATGATGAAGTTATTAAAATTTTAAATAAAAATCTTTTTTCTTATGTTGAATTATTTATAAATCCAAATACAACACAAACTATTGAAGATTGGAAAAAGTTTAAAAAGAAAATAGATTTACCATTTACTTTACATGCTCCTCACTCGATATACAATATTAATCTTGCGGATAAAAACCAATTTGAATTTAATAAAAAAATTTTACAACAACAAGTAAATAAATTTACAGAAGAATTAGATGCAAAATATGTAGTTGTTCACCCTGGAAAAGGTCATAACATTGAAGAAACAGTAAGACAATTAAATTTAATTAATCCAAAAAGAATGGTAATAGAGAACAAACCTCTGATTTCTAAAAAAACAATGTGTCCGACCTATAGAGGTGGCGTTGTTGAAGAAATAAAATATGTAAGAGAAAATCACGAATGTGGTTTCTGTTTGGATATTTCACATTGTATGTCGACCGCAAATGCTATAAACAAAAATCCGTATGAATATTTACAAGAATTTCAAAATCTAAATCCTACTTGTTATCATATTAGTGGTAATAAATTAAATAGCATGGTAGATTTACATTTGCATTTTACCGATTGTGATTGGGATTTGAGTAAGATTTTTCAAATTATTGATACATCAAAAAATATAACCGTTGAAACAAGAAAAGATAATGAAGAATGTTTTTTGGAATATGAAAATGATTTTGAAATATTACAACGGAATTTTAATTTTTCATAAAAAAAATGGCTTCTATACTTTCATATAAAAACCATTCTTCTTGATTTTGTTAAAGTCTTTTTTGAATTTTAAAGACCCCCTACCAATCGCGGTGATGACTCTTTGCTATTTACCTTCCTTCAGTCTTAAGCTATTTCGCCATCTGTTGCTTGAAGTTGTTTTTTCATATAATTTTGCATTACTGCATCAACAAGAAATTCATAAGAAGTTGATTTTTCAACATTTGGAAATTCTCGTTTTAATTGTGCTCTGACCATTGCTTCAAGCTTAATTATGCCAGATTCTTGTTTATAACCTGCATCTGAGGTTATCATTCCTATATATTCTTCACTTGATTTATTTTGTCCTTGAACATAGTTTAATAATTGAGATTTTACATTTGACTGTTTTTGTTCTTGGATTTTAAATTGTCTGTTGTTCATTTTTCCTACCTTTATATTTAATTGCTAACCTTGTTTCGTTTCTTATGTTATGTTAAAGCGTCCTGAAAAAAAAAATTTACTTATTTTAGGACTTTGTTTACATTTGTTAACATTATAAACTATAAAGTCAGTATTTTCAAGGTTTTTTGATTTTCAAATTTATTGCAACTTACTAAAATCTGCTACATTTTCATATAGATTTTTCAATTTTGTAAGCATGCTTAATCTATTTGTTTTGATCTTTTCATCGTTATCCATGACTAAAACATTTTCAAAAAATTTTTCTATATATGGTGTTAAATCAGTGATTTCCGCTATATATTTATCGTAATCAGAAATGTTTTCAGAACTAATTTTGCCAATTTGTTCAAAAAGCATGCTTTCTGATTCATCTTTGAATAAATCTGATTTAACCTCTTCGTTAACGTCTGTTTTTAATATTTTTATAATTCTGTTTGCACTTTCTAAAAAGGCTTTAGAATTTAGTTTTGAAACAGCATTTAATCGTTTCATAAAATCAGTTAAATCTATTAGCGGATTTTTTACAGAAATACATGATTCTATAACATCCTTTTTGTAATTATCAGTTAAATATATTGATAATCTTTGATTAAAGAATTCATAAACATCTTTTGCGCAGTCGCTTTGAACAGGTAAACGTTTAATAGTTTCTGTAATCAAGTTTTCAAGATTTAATTTCAAGTTATTTGAGATAACTGTTTTTATAATACCCAAAGCGGCTCTTCTAACACCAAGAGGGTCTGATGAACCGGTAGGTTTTTTACCTGCTGCAAATACAGCGCAAACGGTATCTAATTTGTCTGCAATACCAACAACTTGTCCTGTTTTTGTCTTTGCAAGTTCACTTTCTGCATTTATTGGAAAGTAGTGTTCTTTTATACCTATACAAACTTCTTCATCTTCATTGGCATGCTTTGCATAGTCTGCACCGATAAAACCTTGCAATTCTGTAAATTCATATACCAAATTAGTTACCAAATCAGCTTTACACAATAATGCACATCTTTTAGCTTTTTCTACGTCAGCATTTAATTCTTTTGCTATCATTTCAGACAGAGTAATTAATCTTTGAGTTTTGTCATAAACTGTTCCTAAACCTTTTTGGAATGTCATACCTTTTAGACCTTCTACGTATGCTTCAAGAGGTTTTTTCAAATCTTCTTTAAAGAAGAATACGCCGTCGTCAAGTCTTGCTCTTACTACACGAAGATTTCCAGCTTTAATGTTTTCAAAATCATCTCCGATAAAGTTTGTTATTGTTATAAATTGATTTGTCAATTTACCGTCTTTTTTTAATGCAAAATATCTTTGGTGGTGAGCCATTACGGTAATTGGTACTTCTTCCGGTAATTCAAGATATTTTTCATCAAAGTAGCATACTACTGCTTTCGGATATTCGCAAAGATAAGTTACTTCTTCAAGCAAATCTTCTGTGTAATATGGTTCTGCACCAATTTTTTCTGCTTCTTCATGTGCTAATTTAATAATTAAATCTTTTCTTTCATCTTGATTTACATAAACGTGTGCTTTTTTTAATTTTTCAACATATTCATCAGGATGATTTATTACAATATTTTGTTCAGAAAATCTGTGACCTCTTGTTATGTTTGATGATTTAACATCAATTATTTGAATATTAACAGGCTTATTATCCAGTATTGAAACAATCCATCTTATTGGTCTTGAGAACTTTTCACTATGATCTGCCCAGCGCATAAAGTGAGAACCTTGTAGTTTTAAAATAAGATTTGAAACATTTTCTTTTAATACATCTTCTGTTAATTTACCTTTTACTAACACTTTGGCATACAAATAATTATCTTGAAGATATGCATCTTTTGCTTCAAGTCCGTTTTTCTTTAAAAAGCCTTCACCGGCTTTTGTTAGGTTTCCGTTTTCGTCATAAGCCACATTTTTAATAGGGCCTTTTACAACTTTTTCTTCGTCATCCTGTTTTTCTGTAAGTCCGTCAATAATCACAGCCAATCTTCTTGGAGTTGCCATCACATTTATATCTGTATATTTAATATTTGAGTTTGTTAATAAATTTTTAAAACTTGTTTGTAATTGACTTATAAATGTAGGAATTATAACGTAAGGTAATTCTTCTACACCAACTTCCAATAAATATTTACTCATTTTATTTCCTTCTTTTTTGTTTTATTTATACGTTTGCTTTATCTTGATTTCTAAATTGCATTTCATAAAGGTGTTTATAGTGTCCGTCAGGTATATTCATAAGTTCTTCATGTGTACCTGTTTCTACTATTTCTCCTTCATTTAAAACAATTATTCTATTTGCATTTTTAATTGTAGTAAATCTATGTGCAATTAAAAATACAGTTTTATTTTTGATTAAATTATCTAAGGCTTTTTGTACAATAGCTTCCGATTCATTATCAAGTGCTGAAGTTGCTTCATCAAGTATAATGATAGGTGCATTTTTTATAATTGCTCTTGCAATAGCAACACGTTGTCTTTGACCGCCTGATAAAGTTACGCCTCTTTCACTCAATGTTGTTTCTATACCATCCGGCATTTCCTTTAGCATTTCTTCTAAATGAGCAGCTTTTATGGCTTCTTGTAGTTCTTCTTCGGTTGCATCAGGGTTTCCAAGCATTATATTTTCTTTTATTGTTGTTGAGAACAAGAAATTATCTTGAAAGACCATAGCAATATTTTTTCTTAAAGATTCAAGTGTGAAATTTTTAATATCAACATTGTCTATTTTTACAGAGCCTGAAGTAACATCATAAAATCTTGGTACAAGGTTTGCAATAGTAGATTTTCCACCGCCAGAATTACCTACAATAGCTATAGTTTCACCTTTGCTTACTTCAAAATTTATATTCTTTAGAACAGGTACTCCTTTATTATATTCAAAATTAACGTTTTCAAATTTTACATTTTGTTGAATTTCTTGCATGTCTACTGCATTAGGAAGATTTTTAACTTCCGGTTCCAAATCAAATAATTCAAATACACGACAAAGCGATACAAATACTGTTTGTAATGACTGGAGTGTTCTGCCTAAATTTTTAACAGGTTTATACAACAATAATAATGATGTAACAAATGATGCAAAACCACCGGCTGTCATTATTCCTCTTAGAATTAAATCTGTTCCGTACCATAAAACAATTGCAATACCTACTGATGCTATTGTATACATTAGAGGAGACATCCATGCTGCACGTTTGATTAGAGACATTGATACGTCAAAGGCGTTTCTTAATTGTTCTCTTAAAAGGTGATCTTGTCTTTCTTGTAATCCATATGAACATATAATTTTGTTGCCAATATATGTTTCATTTATATTTGTTGTAAGACTTCCTCCAATTACTATACTTTGATTAGAAGTTCTTTTGATTACACCTCTTATTAGTGCTACAGGTAAAAAGGCTATTGATAAAACAACTACACCAACAATAGCTAATCTCCAAGAACTGTAAAGCATTACGGCAATTAACCCTAAAGCTCCAAAAGTACTGGTTATTATTGATGTTAGTTGATCAACAAGTGTCGCAGCAGCTGTCTGAGGATCATTCATGTAACGAGAAATGACAATACCTGACGTATTTTCATCATAAAATTTTGTATCCATATTTACCATTCTGGTAAATAAGTCGGATTTAACTACCATCGTTATTTTTTGACTCACCCATTGAGTTAAATATTCATTTAAGTATCTTAAAAGACCTTGAATTCCTGCAAATATTACAACTGCAAATGGTAATATAAAAGCTAATAAAGTATATTTCAAATCAATATGGATAAAATGCCAATGGAAGATTAAATCTTTTTGACCAATAACATAATCCATATAAGGCTTTAATGCAAAAGCTGTAACACCGTCAAGTAAACCTAAAGGTATTGCAACTAATAATGTTAAAAATATTCTGCCTAAAAAAGGTCTTATATACGGAAATATTCTTTTTAACAGCCATCCGTATCTGTATGAATTCTGAGCTGTGGTTTTTTCTAATTTCATAATGATATAATTATATTATAAAAATACTAAAAACAACAAACTCTTAATGTATCGTTTATTGTGGAGGTTTCAATACATTTTATTGATAGTTTTTTTGATAAATTTTGATTAGTTAATTTTGGAACTATCGCTGTTTTAAACCCAAGTTTTTCTGCTTCAATAAGTCGTTTTTCAATATTATTTATGGAACGAATTTCTCCTGATAATCCAATTTCACCGATAATAACAGTTTTATTATCAACTAATTTATCTTTAAAACATGAAACAATCGCAACTGCAATGCCTAAATCTGCCGCAGGCTCTTTAATATCAATACCTCCTATTACATTAACGTAAACATCTTGTTTTGAAAAATTTAGGCCTACTCTTTTTTCCAGTACTGCCAAAATTTGTAAAACACGATTTGTATCAACGCCATTTGTAACGCGTCTTGGTGCTGGATATGATGTTGAACCTACAAGAGCTTGTATTTCTACTAAAATTGGTCTTGTTCCTTCGTTTGTTACAATGACAACACTGCCTGTAGAATTTTCATGGTTTATATCAAGAAAAATATCACCGGAATTTGTTATTTCTACAAGTCCCGTATCTTTCATATCAAAAAGTCCGACTTCTGATGTTGTTCCGAAGCGGTTTTTAATTGCTCTCAAAATACGATATGATTTATATTTATCGCCTTCAAATTGAATAACTACATCAACCATATGTTCAAGCATCTTAGGTCCTGCAATATTACCCTCTTTCGTTACATGACCAATTACTACTACCGTTATATTTTCGCATTTTGCAAGATGCATTAAGATATTACAGCACTCTCTTATTTGTGAAATACTTCCTGCAGAGCTTGTTATAGTGTTAGTGAAAACTGCCTGCACGCTGTCTATTATTAAAAAATCAGGTTTTAATTCCGATATTTGAGATTTAATACATTCAATATTTGTTTGAGAATAAACATACAAAGAATCACTTTTTATATTTAATCTTTCAGCTCTTGATTTTATTTGAGAAGCGCTTTCTTCTGCTGACGCATAAAGAACTTTTTTACCCTGTTCACAAAGTCTTCCGCTTGTTTGAAGTACAAGAGTTGATTTACCAATACCGGGGTCGCCTGCGAGTAATACAAGAGAGCCTTGCACAAAACCTCCACCTAAAACTCTGTCAAATTCAGAAATATTTGTACTTGTTCTGAATTCGTCGTTAACTTCTATATCATTAATAAGTGTTGGTTTTGTATCATTTTGAAAGATTTCGGAATGTTCTGTTTTGGGTGTTAAATCTTGTTCAACTTCTTCTACAAACGAACTCCAAGCATTACAATTCGGACATTTACCAATATATCTTATACTTTCATATCCACATTGCTGACATATAAACTTTGTTTTAACTTTTGCCATATTTTATTAATCCAAACTCAAATACCAATTATAAAAGTCGGTTATACCTTGTTCTAAATCTATCTTAGGTTCCCAGCCAAGTCTTTTTATGTGAGTTGCATCCATTAATTTACGAGGAGTTCCGTTCGGTTTAGTTTTATCGTAAACAATTTCACCATCAAAGCCAACAACTCTTTTTACAAGTTCAAACAAGTCTTTTAATTGAATATCATCACCTTTGGTAATATTGACAAGTTCTCCGACTTCGTCATAATCTTTATTTTTTAACAGGTAGACACAAGCATCTGCCAGATCATCAGAGCACATCATTTCTCTGTAAACCGAGCCGTCGCCCCAAAGAACAACTTTATCTCGATAGGCACCTAATTCGTTTAAAATTTCTTCCAAATTATTATCTGTTACTTTTTCATCCAAACCCCAGCCTAATTTATATCTGTGAACATCTTTTTTAATTGCTTCAAAATCGTTATTTCTGAGTAATTTGGCAAGATGAAATCTTCTTAAAATCATAGGTAAAAGGTGTGCGGTTTCCATATTAAAATTATCACCTATTCCATATTGATTTGTAGGCATAGCTGAAATAAAGTTTGTACCGTATTGTTGATTATAATAACGGCATAATTTTATAATTGAAATTTTTGCCAAAGCATATGCTTCGTTTGTTTTTTCAAGTTCTGATGTTAAAAGACAATCTTCTTTCATCGGTTGTGGTGCCATTCTTGGATAAATGCATGATGAACCAAGATTTAGTAATTTTTTGACACCATATTTGTATGAAGCATGAACGATGTTTGTTCCTATCATAAGATTTTGGTATATAAATTCTGCGGGATATGTAGAATTTGCCATAATCCCACCAACTTTCGCCGCTGCAAGAATTACATATTCAGGTCTCTCTTTTTCAAAAAATTCATTAACTTGTGCCTGATTACATAAATCAAGTTCTTTATGAGATCTTGTAATTATATTGGTAAAACCTTCATTTTTAAGTTTTCTGTGAATGGCACTACCAACTAAACCTCTGTGTCCTGTTAAAAAAATTTTTGAATCTTTTTTCATTTTTCTATACTATCTTTCGTTCAGTATTATACCATTAAAAAATATTATGATATACTTGTCTAAAAAGGTGTATTAATATGAAAAGAAAATATGATGTAATGATAAGTATTGGTGAGGCGTGTACATGTACAGAAACGCTCAGAAAAGCTAATTTGGTGCATCAATCTTATCCGTTTGACTGGAACACAGGCATAAATGTTTCTGACAAAGTGGATATAATAGTTAACGATTTCAAAGATTTCTTTAATAAAGAAGATTTGGAACCAACAGGTAAAATTACCGGTAGAAGAGGAAAAGAATCTTATCTGTACATTGATAAAATAAATAAAATGCACTTTGTACATGATTTTCCTATTACTCAAAATTTTGATGAAGCTTATGAAATATCTTATGAAAGATACCAACGAAGAATTAAACGCTTTTATGATGTGATACATAATTCACAAAAAACGTTACTTGTTTTCATTGAATATCAATTATCAGAATCTCCTTTACAAAACAAAGAAGATTTAATCGAAATATATAATAAATTAAAAGAGAAATTCCCTAATGATAATGTTGACTTAATGTATATAAAGTTTGATTGGGATATAGATTTTAAAAAAAGAGAAAAAGTACAATTAACTGATAATATTTATTATACTCGTTTTAATTATTCAAAAATTCCAAAAACAGATTTAGATGCAGTTGTTAACTATAAGTTATTAATAAAGGCAGTAAAAGAATATGCCGATTTAGATATTAGTCTTTTAGAAAAAATACAAAAAAGAATAGGTATAACTATTCATTTAATGTCTAAAAGAATTAAACGAATGAAAGAACTAAAAAAGAACGGTAGATAAATTACCGTTCTTTTTATTTTATTTTTAATGAAATTAAACTTCTTGAGGAACTAAAACTTCATATCCGCTTTCTCTTAAAGTTTTTTCCTTTTTAGCAAGTTCAAGATCACTTTCAACCATTTCTTTAACTAATGCTTTTAAATCATAAGTAGGTTTCCAACCAAGTTCAGTTCTTGCTTTAGTGCTATCACCTAAAAGTAAATCAACTTCTGCCGGTCTAAAATAACGAGGATCAACTTCTATTAGTGTTTTACCTGTTGCTTTATCAATACCTTTTTCATCAACACCGCTGCCAACGAAATCAAGTTCTATTCCTAATTCTTCAAAAGTCATTCTGCAGAAATCACGAATTGATGTTGTAACTCCTGTTGCAAGAACAAAATTATCCGGTTTATCATGTTGAAGAATTCTCCACATACCTTCAACATAATCTTTGGCATGTCCCCAGTCACGTTTAGAATCAAGATTTCCTAAATATAATTTGTCTTGTAATCCAACTTTTATTTTAGTTGCAGCCATTGTAATTTTTCTTGTTACGAACGTTTCCCCGCGTCTTGGTGATTCGTGGTTAAATAAAATACCGTTAGAAGCAAACATTCCGAAACTTTCTCTATAGTTTACGCAAATCCAATATGCATACAATTTCGCAACTGCATATGGTGAACGCGGATAAAATGGTGTTGTTTCTTTTTGAATTGGTTCTTGGATTAATCCGTATAATTCTGATGTTGAAGCTTGATAGAATTTAGTTTTCTTTTCTAATTTATTCATTCTAATTGCTTCTAAAAGTCTTAATGTCCCTAAAGCATCACAGTCTGCAGTGTATTCAGGACAATCCCAAGATACTTTAACGTGAGATTGAGCTGCAAGGTTATATATTTCATCCGGTTCTATATCATGAACTAATCTTGTTAAATTTGATGAATCAGATAAATCTCCGTAATGTAAAATAAATTTTGCATCTTTATTATGAATATCTTGATATAAATGATCTATTCTTGATGTATTAAAAGAAGAAGAACGTCTTTTTATACCGTGAACTTCATAACCTTTATCCAATAAAAGTTCTGCCAAATACGAACCATCTTGTCCTGTTATCCCTGTTATTAATGCTTTTTTCATTAAAAAATTCTCCTCAAAATTTATAATGTAAATATTTTAACACACAATTTTTAAAATTCCCATTTTACACCACGTTTTACTACTTTTGCAGGTAATCCGCCTATTACGGTATAAGGTTCTGTAAAAGCTTTTGTTACAACTGCATGATTAGCGACAATAGTGTAATCCGGTATTATAACATTTTTCAAAATTGTATTAAAGCCTGTTAGCCAAACATTATTACCAATTTTTATATCTCCGTCAGGATTTATAATTTCGTTTGTATTTAGGTCTCTAATTTTATGTCCATCACATGTTCTTACTGTTAAAAATCTTGCTTTGGTGTTATCACCTATTTCAATCTTGTTGTTTTCTTTTTTATGAAATAAAAAATATCCGTCTTTTAAACCAAAATTTTTACCAATAATAAGCTGCGAGCCTTTGGCTTCTGTCATAACTTCCATTTCTCTAATATAATCGTCAGAAGAACCAATTTCTATTACAGATTCATCATCAAATGTAAAATCACATTTTATAAATCTGGGCATTGGACTATGTACTTTTAATATTGCATTAGAACCGTGAAAATGAGTTTTTATTCCAAATATAAAAGGTACCCTATGTTCTTTGCCTTTTTTATCTATGATAATTATTTTGTTATTACCACCAAAAGGAAGGACGAAATTAAGTTTTATGCCAAATAATTTTAAAAATAATCTGCGATTTTCTTTTCTAAATTCAAATAGTTTCATAGGAACATTTTATCATAAAAAATATTTATACTATAATAAATGAAAAAGGAAGATTATGGAAAATATTAAACAAATTGAACATAACGGTAAAATTTTAGCAATAATAATTGGTAAAAATTATTCAAAAGACGGTGTAGAATTTTTTACACCAAATGATTTTTCGCAACAATTAGCTTATATGAAACATCCAAAAGGAAAACAAATTGATGCTCATACACACAATGTTATTGCGAGAGAAGTTTCATACACAAAAGAAGTTTTAATAATCAGAAAAGGAAAACTAAGAGTAGATTTTTACGAAGAAAATCAAACATATATTGAAAGTCATATTGTAGAAGAAGGTGATATAATCCTTTTAGCATTTGGCGGACATGGTTTTGAATGTTTGGAAGAAGTTGAAATGGTTGAAATAAAACAAGGTCCGTATCTTGGCGATCAAGATAAAGTCAGATTTAAAGGCATAGAAAGTAATGAGGTTAAATTAGTATAATGACTCACCAATTCATTCCGGTTTGCGAACCTTATTTAAATGGTAATGAAAAAAAATATGTTGCTGATTGTATGGAAACTGGTTGGATTTCATCATCAGGCAAATATGTAAAGGCTTTTGAAGAAGAATTTTCAAAATATTGTGATTGTAATTACGGCGTTGCGGTTTGTAACGGTACGGTTTCTCTTCACTTGGCACTTTCTGCTTTAGGTATAGGTAAAGGTGATGAGGTTATTATTCCCGATTTTACAATGATAGCTTCAGCTTATGCCGTTTGCTATACAGGAGCAAAACCTGTTTTTGTTGATGCAGATAAAGAAACTTGGAATATTGATGTTACAAAAATAGAAGAAAAAATTACTGACAAAACGAAAGCTATTATGCCGGTTCATATTTTTGGTAATCCTTGTAATATGGATGAAATTGAAAAAATTGCTCAAAAACACGATTTGTTTATTGTAGAAGATGCTGCGGAAGCTCATGGTGCGACTTATGACGGTAAAAAAGTCGGAAGTTTTTCTGATATAGCATCATTTTCTTTCTTTGCAAATAAAAATCTTACAACAGGCGAGGGCGGTATGGTTGTTATGAAAGAAGAAAAATACTACAACAAATGCCGTTATTTAAAAAATATGAGTTTCCCTATTAATGCACCTCGTATTTATGAACATAACGATATAGGTTTTAATTATCGTATGAGTAATATTCATGCGGCAATTGGTTTGGCGCAAGTTGAAAAAGCTGATGAATACAAAGAGTTGAGAATTAAAAATCATAATCTTTATAAAGAATTTTTGAAAGATGTTAATGGCATAACATTCCAAAAAGATGAAGAAAATGCGGTTAATGTTTGCTGGATGAATACAATACTTTTAAATCCGGAAATTTACGGTCATACAAAAGAAGAATTAATTTCTCATTTAAAAGAAAATGGTGTTGATACAAGATTACTATTTACCGGCATGCACAGACAAAAATGTTTGTTAGCTTATGGCTGTGACGGAAGCGGTGAATATCATGTAACGGATAATTTAACCAAAAACGGGTTTTATTTACCATCAGCAAGTTCATTGAAAGAAGAAGATATTGAATATATTTGTAAATTAATAAAGGATTTTAGATAAATGAGAATAGGATTTTATTTAGGAAAAATTCAAAAAGCAACCCACGGCGGCGGGCACACATTTGAAATAAATTTTATAAATTCTTTATTAAAATATGAAACTAAACACGAAATCCTTGTTTATTATGATTCTAAAAAAGGAAATATATTTAAAAATACTGATAAGGTTAAATTTATTAATGTCAGAAAAGAAGCAAAAGGCTTATATTTTATACCTTGGGTAAAGAAAAATATTTTTTCTTATATTGCAGAAAGAGACAAACTGGATTTAGTTTATTATTGTACGCCAAAATTCGCACCATGCGAAAAACCATATATTTTTACAGTTTGGGATTTAGGGCATAGAGTTGCTCCGTATTTTCCTGAGGTTTCAAGAAAAAAACAATTTTTTAAAAGAGAAGAAATGTACAATAATGCACTCCCAAGAGCTTCTAAAATTGTAATCGGTACTCAAGACGGTAAAAATGATATTTGCAAATACTATAATATTGATGAAAATAAAGTTGAATTAATTGAGATGCCAACACCTATGGATGTTTTTGAACTTCAAGGTGATGATAAAATTTTAGAAAAATTAAATATTGAAAAGAATCAATATATTTATTATCCTGCGCAATTCTGGGCACATAAAAATCATTATGTTCTTGTTCAAACATTAAAAAAGTTAAAAGATAGAGATTCAAATTTAAAACTTGTTTTTACAGGTTCAAATCAGGGTAATATGAATTATATAAAAACTCAAGTTAAGAATTTGGATTTAGAAAAAGATGTTATTTTTGCAGGATTTGTTACAAGAGAAGAACTTGTTTCACTATATAAAAACTCTTTTGGATTAACATATGCGTCTTTATTAGGTCCTGATAATATCCCGCCACTGGAAGCAATGGCTGTCGGATGTCCTGTATTTATTTCAAATTTACAAGGTCATCTTGATCAGCTTGGAGATAGAGTAACATATTTCAATCCAATGAAACCTGAAGATTTAGCAGAAAAAATCATTAATTATCAAAGAAACGAAGAGCTAATAAACAGTAATAAGGATTTTGCTTATCACAGAAACAGTGATTTTTATATGATAAAAGTTTTTAAATTGATTGATGAAATGACAAACTTAATGTCTCATTGGCACTTGAGTTATCAATAATTATTTCTTTTTTAATTCTTTTATTTTAATTTTAAAGCCTAATAAAACTAATATTTTAGCGTTTAACTCAACATCATTTGTTATTGTAAAAATGTTTTTTAAAATTGGTTTTATTTTTTCTTTTAAAATATCTGTTAAATCTGATTTATAGTATTTTACATTAAAATTTTCTTTTTCAATTTCTTTTTTAACAAAATCACAAAGAGATTTTTCCCACTCTTTTGATTTTTTTGTTTGTTTTTCCGGTTTAAACCAGTCTGCAAAATCCTCAAATGGATGAATATCTGAATAAACGGAAATGTTTTCGTCGTTATATTCAATATTGTTAAAAGTTGACCATACAAGTAATTTAAAAGGCTTTTCTTCTCTTAATGTTTTTAAAGCATAATATAAGTCTTTAATTTCTTCAATTCCTGAAGTTTCATCAAGGTTATGAACGAAAAACAAAAATTTTTCAGAATTTAGTATTTCTTTAAAATTTTCTACGCGAGGCTGATATCGGGTTTTTAATTTATCAAAATCATTTTCTTTAAAAGCACTATCGTGGTTATAAACTATATCATATTTTTTATTTTGCCAATAATTCAATTTAAAAGGTTCGTAAAAGTCGTATTCAATATTTTCAAAATAATCAGAAAAATTATTTTTTAATATTTCTATAATACCTTTTGTATGGTGGATAGTAAGGTCAAATACCATACTTTTTCTGCCATGTTTTTTATCAGGAATAAGATTATATTTTTTTAGATAAGTTCTTGGCTGGCAATTCCAACCAAGTGATATAATTTCGTAATCTTTTTCCACTATTTATTCTCCAATATAATCCAATCATTAGGTACTAGATTATCATTTGTTTGAAATTCAGTCTGCCACCATTTTGGAGCAATAACAATTTTTTCCGGATTTTCGTTTAAATATGCGCCCCACCAAGAAAAACTGGAATTTGCAATGATATTATGCTTGCAGTTTTTCATTAATTCAATATCAAATTGAGCTTTTTTATCGGAATTTATATCAACAATAACAGTTTTACAATTAAAATTAACGTTTTCTTTTACCCATTTTGGGTCATCAGAAAAAATAAACAAAGTGATATTATTTCCAAGTTTTTCTTTCATTAGACTAACAGCATTTTTATAGTAATCCATAGAGCAAGAACCATAAACTTTTTGATTTCTTGCTTTTAGATAATCACCTCTTCTGAAATGTACAGCAACGGAATTAGCAGCTTTAATTTTATCAAGCATTTTTTGATTTTTAGAGTTTAGTTTGCATTTTAACTTAAAATCATTAACCAATTTTCCTCTGATATTATCAAAATATTTGTATGATTGAAAATATCCGTCAACATATGCAGGAGGAGTTATTTCAAAAAATCTTTCTTCATATGATGAAAAAACTTCTTGTTTATATTCAGGTTTTGTATTTTTTATTTTACAAATTTTATTTCTTAATTTTCTGATGAAGACCAACTTTTTAGCAATCTTTTTATAAAGAGGTTTTTCAATATGATTAATATATTTTGATAGTTCAAAATCTTTCATTTTGAAAGTTTCTTCACTATCATCAAAAACAACCTCATACCCTGTTTTCTCAGCAAAACTTCTTCCAAATGCCCATTCAAACATTTGATTTGCCAAACGACCTTTCATGTTTATAAATACAGAATTATCAAAAGTTCTTTTTTTTAATATTGGTAAAATTCCAAATAAAAGATGTGTTTCAAAATTCAAACTTTCCCGAAGTTCATATAATGGCATTTTCCCTATACAAAATTTGTTTTTAGATGCGGTGAAATAGTTTTCAGGTAATTTTACGTTTTTTGATTTGATAAAATCAAGAGTTTCTCTTTTAGCTCTTATTTTGTCTGCTACAAGTTTTTTGTTTTGGTAACGTCTTACAATAGATACAGGATTTACCATATAATAATAATTTGTATTAGGAACAGCTACAACTTTATTTGCGTAATATAATGATTTAGCTACAAATAATTTATCTTCGTAATACATTCCCTCAACAAAATTTAATTTTGCTTCATCAAAATAAGTTTTGCGGTAAATTTTATTCCAGATACTTGGCATTTCAACGGCTTTTGCGTTAATAAATTTATCATAATCGTTCGTATAAACTTTTAATTCATCTATTTTTAAACGAATTTTATCTTTATTAGGATAACGGCGTATTATGCTTGCATAAGCCATATCAGCACTATGTTCCTGTGCTGCGCAATATAATTTTTCATAAAAATCCAAATCAATATAATCATCAGAATCAACAAAACCGATGAATTCTCCTGTTGCAAGTTTTAAACCCTCATTTCTTGCTGCAGAAACACCTTTAAATTCATCAAAACTCAAAACTTTTACTCTATTATCTTGTTGTTCGTATTTTTTACAAATTTCTAATGATTTATCAGAAGATGCATCATTTATCAAGATAATTTCGATATCAGAAAGAGTTTGATTTAACAAAGAATTCAAACATCTGTCCAAAAACTTTTCCACATTGTAAACAGGTGATATTACTGAAATTTTTGGGATATTATTTTCCATAAGTTTATTATAATCTAAATATCCGATAATTGATATATCTAAAAAACAGAAAATTTAAGGAAATTATATACAATATTCCATTAAATTTATCTGAAAATAATTCATATTGTCATGCTGAACTTGTTTCGGAATCTAACAAATACTAGATGTTGAAACAAGTTCAGCATGACATATTCAAGAATTTTTAGTGGAAACATGTATATAGTTACCAAATTTAAATTATAGATATTTTATACAAATTTTAGCCAAAAAGTTTTCTTCAAGTTTAATTTTATTCCAAGAATATTTAGTTTTACTCTTGGATTTTTGCTTAATTTTATATAAAGGGATTCTTTCCATTTTCTTAAAGGTGATTTTTCAAAAGAA
>CADCPD010000045.1 GCA_902803265.1 uncultured bacterium
ATTTCCTCTTATACTCTTAATTCTTGCCTCAATTACTGCTGTTTGGGCTAATTTGATTGCACTTAGACAAAAAAATATTAAACGCTTACTTGCAGCTAGTTCAGCTGCAAATGCTTCATATATGATTTTTGCTGCAAGTCTTGTCAGTGTTTATAATCTTTCTACCGTTATATTTTATTTAATTACTTATGTCTTTATGAATATTGGAGTATTTTCTGCCATTGTATTGCTTGAAAATTCTGCATTTTCAAACAAATTATATGAATTCAAAAGTTTTGCTTATACTAATCCAATATTCTGCTTTGCATTTTTAGTTTCATTATTAGGTTTGGCTGGTATGCCTCTTACATCTGGCTTTATTGCAAAAATTTACTTGTTGTCTGCAATTGCCAAATCAGGATTAGTTTTTCTCCCATTTTTAATTTTGCTGATAGTTGTAATAGTTATTTCCATGTTTTATTATGTACGCATTGCTAAACTTATGTTTGAAAAAGATAATACTTCAAATGAGAAGTATATTGTTTACAAAACAGAATCCGCAACCGTAATTTTATACCTATGCGCAGTAACTACACTTATTTTAGGAGTTATACCTGATAAAATTATAGAAATATGCAAAATAATTGCATACAATATTTAGTAATCACTGTATCCGGGATATGGTTTGATTTCGTGACGCAAAAATTGTGATGTATCAGATGAAGGATCAAAATAATAAATAATGTGCTTTATATACTTGAATGGTGGATATTTGTATATAGGATCTTCCGCAGCACGATAGTCGTATGGTTCTCCATTTGAACGTGCTTGAATTTTGTTATACATCTCAACGAAGTCCGGAGAATATCCGTAATTTATCATTGCTTCTTCTGAGTACATCTCTTCTTGCGTAGTGTAAGCAAAAATTGGGTTAGTAACAGATGTAATAATAACTGCGAATAATAAAAATCCAAACTTTTTCATATTTATCCTTTTGTAACATGATAACGTATTTTTAACTATTGTTCAAGATAATTATTTATTACTTGTTCCAATTTGTCCAATAGCTCTGATTCCGGAACTCTGGCAATAACTTCTCCTTTATGAAAAATATAGCCTTCACCTATTGCACCGGCAATGCCAAAATCAGCATGCTTCGCCTCACCGGGACCATTAACAGGACAACCCATTGTTGCAATAGTTATAGGAACTTCTAAAGATTTAAAACGATCTTCAACTCTTTTCGCTAATCCTATTAAATCAATTTGAGTTCTGCCGCACGTAGGGCATGAAATAAAATTAACACCTCTTTGTCTTAAATTTAGTGATTTTAATATTTCATAACCAGCTATAACTTCTTCTACAGGATTTTCGGTCAAAGAAACTCTAACTGTGTCGCCTATACCTGATGAAAGTAGCGAACCAATGCCAACAGAAGATTTAATAAGTCCGCATTTTAGTGTACCAGCTTCTGTTATACCTAAATGAAGAGGATAATCGTACTTATCCGAAAATAATTTGTATGCTTCAATTGTTGTTAATACATCAGAAGATTTTAGTGAAACTTTAGTTAAATCAAAATCTAAATCCTCTAATATTTTGATATGTCCTTCTGCACTTTTAACAAGTTTTTCTGCCAATGTTAAATTTTCGTTTTGCAGCCCTTTTTCTAATGAACCTGCGTTAATACCGATTCGAATTGGAATTTTTTGTTGCTTAGCCAGCGTAACGACTTTTTCAACATATTCACGTTTTCCTATATTACCCGGATTTAGTCTAAGGGCTGAAACACCGTTATTTATTGCTTGTATAGCTAATCTATAGTCGAAATGTATATCTGCTACAACAGGAATTTTTGATAATTTTACAATGTCTTTTAATGACTCTGCTGCATCCGAATTTAAAACAGCTAATCTGATAATTTCACAGCCTGCATCGGTTAATTCATCAATCTGTTTTATAGTGGCGTTAATATCTCTTGTATCAGTATTACACATAGATTGAACAGCAATTGGTGCGCCATTACCTATTTTTACATTACCTATTAATAATTCTTTTGTTTTTCGTCTTTTTATCATACAATTATTTTAGCACTTAATTTTTAATAGGGGAAATCTGATGAAAATAGCTATTATATCTGATATACATGGTAATTTATTTGCACTTGAAAAAGTTCTAGAAGATATTGAGCATGAAAAATGCGACAATGTCATTTGTCTTGGGGATTTGGCAATGGCTGGTCCTGAACCTGATAAAACAATTGAACTTGTTAAACAAATGAATTGGGATATTATACAAGGTAATACGGATAAAATGATTGTCGAATTTAATGAAAATATGTATAATTCCCTCAAATCATCTATTCCGATTATGGCAAATGCCTTAAAAAATGATGCTGAAATTATTAGCGATGATAATAAAGAATTTTTGAAGAATCTTCCTGAAAATTTAGAAATATCAATAAATAATACACCAATTATGCTTGTACATGGCTCTCCTAGAAGAAATAATGAGGATATTTTACCAGATTTACCTTTAGATAAGGTTGAAGAAATGGTTTCCGGAACTGATGCTAGATTAATTTTGTGTGGTCATACTCATCTCCCTTGTGGTTATCAAACAAATACCGGCAAAACAGTTGTTAACGTTGGAAGTGTAGGTCGTCCATTCACTGAAAAACCCCTATCTTGCTATGCTATTGCAACTTTTGATGATATTGGTTTTGGTGTTGAACACAGATTTGTAGAATATGATAATGAACAAGCAGCACAAGTTTTATCAAAACGTCATTTTGAAGGTGCTGATAAATTATCTCAAATACTTATAAAACCTGAATTACGCCATATGTAAATAAAATTAAATTTTTGTCCTAATATGTTTTAATAAATTATAATACATATATGGGATTAGATTTTAAAGCAAAATTTACAGATGATGGTTCTGTTGGTTTATATTCTGATGAATTTGATGATATTTACCACTCTGCATTTGGTGCTCTGTCTGAAGCTTACGAAAAATTTATATTACCGGCTGACTTTCCTTCGTTTTTATTAAATCACTCAGAAATTAAAATTTTAGATTTATGTTTTGGAATTGGTTATAATTCAAAAGCGTTTTTAAATTTTTATTTTAATATTTTAAAAAACAAAAATTTAAAATTTTTATATGAAAATGATAATTATCTCAATTCGATAGATACCGATAACGAATTAACTAAAAATTTTCATAAAGTAGTTTTGCATGGAGTTGAAATTGATAAAAATTTGATAAAATTATCACCATTAATTAATTGTTCAAAAAAAATGTTTACAAACAAAGTAAAAAATAATATTTTTAATTTTATTCCAAATAAATATTTTAGTAAGTTATGCATATCCGAATTTATTAATATCATATTTTTAATTAAAATTTTAGATTTATATAATTCTGATTACTTATCAGAAAATATTACTCTTATTTTAGAGAATAAGGCTTATAAAAAATTTTTTAATCAAAATTTAGCCAGTTTAGTCAGATATGTTTGTTCAGGTGGGTATCATTTAACCTATATTGAATATTTATTAGCCTTGTTACATAATATATATTATAAGTATATATCAAATAGCTATAAAAAAGCTATAAATCTCCTAAATAATAGTTATTTTGATTTTAAGCTCTTTAATATGGATGCCCGAGCATTTATTAAACATACAGATATTGAATATGATTTTATATTTTTAGATGCGTTTTCCCCGAGTAAAGCTCCAAATTTATGGACTGTAGAATTTTTTAAATACTTATATGAACATTTGTCTGTTGATGGTAAAATTTTAACATACTCAAATTCCGCATCGATAAGACATGCATTTTTAAAAAATGGATTTTCTGTTGGTAAAATTTTTAATAAATATGAAAATCGTTTTACAGGAACAATTGCAACTAAAAATAAAAATTTAATAAATTCTCCTCTAGATAGTTACGATTTAGGTTTATTAAATACAAAAGCCGGAATTTGTTACCATGATAATCAAGAGTTATCGTTGTCTAATCAAGAAATATTAAAGAAAAGGAAATTTGAATTTGATTCTTCAACTTTAATATCTTCAACTAAATATAAAAAGGAGTCAAAATGTTATACGATGTAGTTATAGTAGGAGGCGGTGCAGCAGGTTGCGCAGCAGCATTTACATTGGGTATTAGCGGAAAAAAAGTTTTATTGGTTGAAAAAAATAATTATCTTGGAGGGTTAATGACAGGAGGCCTTGTTACTCCATTTATGATGACTTCTTCTAACCCAATAAATACAGCATTTGAAACTCAGTTTAAATCTGAGATGAGTAAATATGGTGCAATTATTACGTATGAAAACGGAAATGATGGATGGTTTAATCCAGAAATCGCAAAAATTGTCCTAGATAAACTAATGA